>JABLXX010000007.1 GCA_013177825.1 Syntrophaceae bacterium | reverse complement strand
TGATGGTTTTTGAAGCTTTTTCCCAGCAGATATTTTCTGGCTTTGCTCTCGCTGGATATTACATTATGATAACTAGTTAAGTCCATGAGGCACCCTTATCACAGGTGCCAGCACAGGATCAATTACCTTCCTTTTTATTAAACAGAACCAGCCGCCGATCGGGGGTCGGATGACAGGAGGGGGACTTCCCTCGCGCTCAGGAGCGTTTTTTCGACCCTGCAGCGTCTCGCTCCGCTGCAAAGTCATAACTCGCGCCCAGGGGCGCTCAGACAGATGACTTTGCGGGCGCTTCGCTGCGACGGCAGGGTGCCCCGAAAAAGCCGCTATTCGCGCTCCGGGAAGCCCCCGTGGCAGCCCCCGCGCCATCACCCTCTAAACCGCAGGTAGTGCCCGAGCGGGCTGTTAAAAAAAATGCCCGGATGCAAGGCCCCCGAAATCCTGAACCATGAGTCGTACCCTTTGAGGATGAAAGGAAGGTTTTCATGGACGCCTACGAAAAGCTGCGGACCGTTCTGGACGCCCATCCCACCGGGGCACCCCCGTCCCCTGCCATCGACCGGATCCTCCGGATCCTCTTCACGCCCGGGGATGCCGCGCTGGCCGCCACCATGAGCTTCTCGCCCCGGCCGGTTCCGGCGATCGCCGCGAAGGCCGGGCTGGATCCCGCCGAAGCGGAGCGGATGCTCGAGGCCATGGCGGACCGGGCCGTCGTCTTCTGCCGGGAGAAGGACGGGAAACGATCCTACGGGCTCCTGCCGACGATCCCGGGCCTCTTCGAGTTTCCTTTCATGAAGGGGAGGACACGTCCGGAGCACGAGGAACTGGCGAAACTCTGGGATGAATACCACCGGGAGGGCCTGGGGGCCTCCTTTTCCGGGAATCCGACCCCCGTCGCCCGGGTGATTCCCGTCGGCGAGTCCCTGGAGGCGGCGGGACGCGTCCAGCCCTACGAGGAGGTGGCGAAGCTGATCGGAGAAGCGGGATTCATCGGGCTCGGCCGGTGCGCCTGTCGCATCGCCGTGGGTGCCTGTGATTCGCCGACGGAGACGTGTCTCTTCTTCGATGCCCCCGCCCGGTTTCTCGTCCAGCGGGGATACGCCCGGGAGATCGGCCGGGTCGAGGCCCTCCGGGTCCTGGGTGAGGCCGAAAAAGCGGGCCTCGTTCACGTCAGCAACAACAGCGCCGACCGGCCGACCTTCCTGTGCAACTGCTGCCGCTGCTGCTGCACGATCCTCACCTGCAAGACCCAGCTCTCCCTGCCCAACGCCTTTTCGACAAGCGGCTTCCTCGCCCGGGTGGACGCGGATGCCTGCACGGGCTGCAGGATCTGCGCCGACGAGCGGTGCCCCGTGGGGGCCGCCGTCATGGAGGACGACATGGCGGTCGTTTCCGCGGAGGCCTGCATCGGCTGCGGCCTCTGCGTCACGGGCTGCCCCGCGGAGGCCATCGCCCTCGTGCGGAGGGAAAATCCCCCCGCTGTCTGCACCGACGGGCAGGAGATGGGGGCTCGTGTCCTGAAGGAAAAGGGGAAACTGGAGCGCTTCCTGGAGGTCATGAAGGGATAGCGCAGCCTGTGCAGGGTGCGGCGCTTTCTTTTGACAAGGCGACCGGTTTTCCGTACCCTGGCCGCAGCCAGGATCACAGCCGATCAGGAGGCGACCATGAAAAAGAGAAAAGCGGAACGGGATGTCGAAAAGACCGTGACCAGGGAGGCTTTTGTCCGGAAGCTCCGACGCCTGGCGGACGACGTTGAGGCGGGGAGGCCTTTCCGGATCCAGGTGGCCGGGGAGAAGCTGACCGCTCCGGCCTCCGCGGAGATCAGCATCGAACACGAGCGCGAAGGGGGCGTTGAAGAACTGGAGTTTCAACTCCGCTGGAAGAAGCGTCGCTGACCCCGGAATGCACCGTTTTCACGACACGGAGAACGTCCCTCCGTTCCCGGGCCGGTTTTATGCTGGAGAGGTTGTCATGGAAAGCCGAATCGCCGAGGCCGTCCGCCTGAAGATTCCGCCCGTGGGCCTCCTGTGGGCCGACGAGAAGCCGGACCGCGCCATGATGTTCCAGGCAGGGAAATGGGGCTGCGTCATGTGGCTCGTTGCCGCCGCGACCAAGGGCAAGACGGCGGCCTGCGACGTCACGACATTCGGATGCGTAGGCGGCGGCGTAGGCCTCGGGTTTGGTAACCAGTACCGGAACTTTCCCGACGGCGAGGAGGGGTTCTGCCACTTCCTCTCCACTGGGAACGCCGAACGGGAAGGGGGAAAGGAATTGGCCGAGCAGGTTCGCCCGTTCCTCCGGGACGAGGCCTTCGACCACTTCCTCCACGGCGAGCGTTACATCAAGGATCCCGCCCTGGTACGGCGCTTCCTGGCCAGCCTGCCCATGCGGGAGATCCCTGCACGGTACGTCGTGTTCAAACCCCTGGCGGACGTGGACCCCGAACGGGACAACCTCCGGACCGTCATCTTCTTCGCCGATCCGGACCGGCTCTCCGCCCTCGTAGTCCTGGCCAACTACGGCCGGGGGGACAACGAAAACGTCATCATCCCTTACGCCGCCGGCTGCCAGACCGTCGGCATCTATCCCTACCGGGAGGCCGAGTCCCCCCTCCCCCGGGCCGTCGTCGGGCTAACAGACCTCTCCGCACGGCTCTACCTCCGCCGCCAGCTCGGGGGAGACCTGCTGACCTTCGCCGTCCCGAAGGCCCTCTTCGAGGAGATGGAAGGCAACATCAGGGGCTCCTTCCTGGAGCGCTCCACCTGGCAGGGATTGCTGGAAGGCTGTTGAAAAAAGGCGTCTGCTGTGTTGCCCTTTTCCCGAAATCCGTTTTCCGGTGTCATCTTCCTTGAATTTCCCCCGCCGTTCCTGTACGCAGTACCTGTCGGTTTCCCCTGCCGCCCGTCGGGAGTAGCGCCCGGCTCGGCCGGGCCGGCCGTGCCCACCAATCGAAAGGAGGATGCAGATCCCATGAAACGAATGATGCTGATCCTGTTGTCCCTGGCCGTGGTTTCCTTCATGGCGGGATGCGGAGGGGGCGAAAAGCCCGCGGCGACCGGAAAGGGCGAGGCAAAGATGGAACTGAAGCTCGCCTCCATGACCCCGACAAGCCACACCTACAACCAGGGCGCGGCGAAGTTCGTCGAGCTGGTGAAACAGCGCTCGAACGGACGCATCGACGTCAAGATCTATCCGGAAGGACAGCTCGGCAAGGGCGAGCGGGAACTCCTCGAGGCGATCCAGCAGGGCACCATCGACGCCTATGTAGGCTCCACGGCTCCCCTCAGCGGCTTCAGCCCCTCCATGGGCATCCTGGACCTTCCTTTTCTCTTCCGCGATTATGCCCATGTGGACATGGTCCTCGACGGGGCCATCGGACGGCAGCTCATGGACGAGATCGAGAAGACCGGCATGAAGGGCCTGGCCTTCTGGGAAAACGGCTTCCGGAACCTCACGAATTCGAAGCTCCCCGTCAGAAACCCGGCGGATGCCAGGGGGCTCAAGATTCGCACCCAGGAGAACAAGATCCACATCGCCGCCTGGAAGGCCGTCGGCGTCAACGCCGTCCCCATGGCCTGGGGCGAGGTCTACGGCGCCCTCCAGCAGAAGGCCATCGACGGCCAGGAGAACCCGATTGCAGTCATCTACTCCGTCAAGCTGAATGAGGTTCAGAAGTACCTGACCCTGAGCCAGCATGTCTACTCACCGGCGATGCTCATTTTCAGCCTGAAGAAGTGGCAGACCTTCTCGAAGGAGGACCAGGATCTGCTCCTGAAGGCGGCCCTGGAGACGGCGGCCTACCAGCGAAAGCTGGGCCGTGACAACGAGGCGAAGCAGATCGCCGAGCTGGCCGAACGGGGCATGGCGGTCACAAAGGACGTGGACAAGGCGGCCTGGCTGAAGGCCATGAAGCCGGCCCTTGAGGAATTCATTCCCCAGTTCGGCAAGGACCGTGTGGACGCCATCCGGGCCGCGAAATAGCGGGAGTGGTGTTTTCCGTGTCTGCCCTGGCAAGGCTGAACGAGTGGCTCGCCCGGGCTGCGGAGGCGGCCCTCGTCGGTTTCATGGCGGTTATCGCCGTCATCGTTCCCTATGAGGTTTTCGGCCGCTACGTTCTGGGAGAAATGCCCGCCTGGTCCGGCGAGGCCGCGACGTTCGCCCTGGTCTGGGTCACCATGATGGGCGGCGCCGCCGGCCTCCGGCGGGGCTACCGCATCGGCATTACCGTTCTCTATGAAAAGCTGACCCCCGGAGCCGCCCGGGCCGTGCGCGTCGTCGCAGACCTGCTGGTCCTGGGGTTCTTCCTGGTCATGGCCGTCTACGGCCTTCAGCAGACGCTGATCAACATCCGGCAGACGTCGCCGGCCATGGAGCTTCCCATGGCCTTTCCCTACGCGGCCCTGCCCATTGGTTTTGTCCTGATGTTCCTCTTCACCCTGGAGGAGACGATCCGGATCCTCCAGGGTGCACCCCGGGAGGGCTGACCCGTGCTGGCGGCCTTCCTGATTCTCTTTGTCGTCCTGATCGTCCTTGGCGTTCCCATCGCCGTGGCCCTCGGAGGGTCTGCGCTGGGTTACGTGCTGTTTCAGGACGGCCTGTCGCTCACACTCCTGGTACAGACCGCCTTCGCCGGAATGTCCTCCTTTCCCCTCCTGGCCATCCCCCTGTTCATGCTGGCGGGGAACCTGATGAACGAGGGCGGGATCACGGAGGACCTGGTCCGCTTTGCCCGCCTGGCCATGGGCCATGTAAGCGGCGGCCTCGGACTGGCGACGATCCTGGCCAGCGCCATCTTCGCCGCCATCTCCGGCTCCGCCGTGGCGACGGCGGTGGCCATCGGGGCCGTCATGCTGCCGGCCATGCACACCGCCGGGTATGACGACGACGTCTCCGCCGCGGTGACGGCGACAGCCTCCTGCATGGGCCCCGTCATCCCACCCAGCATCCCCTTCATCATCTACGGCGTCCTCGCCAACGTCTCCATCGCCGCCCTGTTCCTGGCGGGGATCCTGCCGGGCATCATCCTTGGCCTGGCCCTGATGACCTACATGGTCCTCACGGCCCGCCGGCGGGGATATCCCCTCGGGGAGCGGACACAGATCGGGGAACTGGCGAAGGGAACCGTTCGGGCACTCCCGGCCCTGCTGATGCCGGTCCTCATCGTGGGCGGAATCCTGGGTGGGGTCTTCACGCCGACGGAGGCTGCGGGGGTGGCGGTGGTGTATGCCCTCGTCGTGGGGATGTTCTTTTACCGGAAGATCCGCCTGAACCGCCTGCCGGCGGTACTCCTGGCGGCGGGCCTGGAAACGGCGGTGGTGATGCTGCTCCTGGGGCTGTCGGAGCCCTTCGCCTGGGTCGTAGCGGTGGAGCAGGTCCCCCTGAAGGCCGTCGGCTTCCTGGCGGAGTGGAGCACGTCGCCGGTGGTTTTCCTGCTCCTGGTGAACCTGTTCCTCCTCTTGGTCGGGGTCCCCATGGAGACGGCGCCGGCTCTGACGATCGTCACGCCGGTTCTGGCGCCCATGGCCGAGAAGATGGGGATCGACCCCGTCCATTTCGGCGTCATCGTCTGCTTCAACCTCGTCCTGGGCCTCATCACGCCCCCCGTCGGAGGCGTCCTGTTTTCCATCTGCAGCATCTCCGGCCTCACCCTCGAGCGCCTGAGCCGGGCCATCTGGATCCCCTTCGCGATCGCCGTAGCGGTCCTTCTCCTGGTTACCTTCATACCCGCCCTGAGCACGATGATTCCGTCGGCGTTTTTTACCGGGAGACCTTAGCGCGCGGCCCGCGGGCACGGGTTTTGTAAAACCGCAGCGGAATGATAATGGCGAAGTAGGGAATCAGGTACATCGCCGCCACGGTGGGCTCCAGGGGCCCGAAGAACCGGGAGGCGAAGACGATGACCAGGACGTTGTTGATGTTGCCGGCGGCAACGGCGCCGGCGAGACGGTCTGCGACGGGACCCTTCCGGAAAAGAAGGCATCCCGGCACGGCGAAGAGGCCGCACAGCAGGGTCGCCACGCCCGTCGCCTCGATCAGAAGCGCCGGTTCCCGGCGGAAGAAGTCCGCGTATTGCGAGAAAACCCCGAGGTTGATCACGGCGAACAGCACCAGCGAGATCGGGTAGTTGAGCTTCAGGAGCGGCGGCAGCGTGCGCGGCGCCCAGCGCCTGAGAATCTCCACGGCAATGATGGGGATGAAGATCACCGTTGCCAGCATGCGGAGCATGGCGACGAAGGACAGAGATACGGACTGTCCCAGGAAAATCTCCACCAGGAGCGGGAGTGTGATGGGGACCAGGGGCGAGGTCGCTACGACCAGGACCATGACCAGGGCGCTGTTTCCTCCCACCACGGTGGAAATGAAAGGGGCCGTGACCCCCGTGGAGACAGCCGCCAGGAGGAGCGCCGAGGGGGCGTAAGATGGGGCGAGGAAGAGAAAGAGGAAGTAGATTCCCGCGGGCAAGAGCAGGAGCTTGAAGAGCGTGAACAGCGCGACCGCACTGGGCGACCGCTTGAGCAGAGCCCCGATTTCGTCCAGCCGGACCGTGAGGAAGCTCAGGAAGAAGAGGACCATCAGGAAATGCTGCGGATAGGGCTGAAACGCCGACCCGAGACGGGGGTAAAGGACGGCCGCCAGGATGGAGAGGTAGACGACCAGGAGGAGAACGTAATCCTTTGTGCGCAGCATGGCTTCCCGGATGCCGGCCCTTCGATTGCACCGTGTGGCGGAGGGCCGCGAGGCGACACTGTATCCGATCCCTCTCCGGTTGTCAGGCGGATATTTGGGTTCGCGAAGATGTTTCCCCGCCGCCAGGAATGTCGTCCGGCCTTTCCCGCAACGCCTCCGCCTTATCGGCAGCCATAAAAAACGGCGAACGGGCTTGTCCATAAATCCCGTTGCCCCTCGGTTGCCGAATAATGTAAAATCTCCAGTCAATGTCGTGCCGGGAGGAGGGACCATGAAGAGCGCCGTCATTCGCGCCACCGGCAGCCACGTGCCGGAGCGGGCCGTTTCCAACGAGGAACTGGAGCAGTTCTCCCCCGAGGCCCGGGAGATGATTTTCCAGAAAACGGGGGTGCGCTCGCGCAGGCAGGCCGCTCCCGGCGAATGCACCTCCGATCTGGCGCTCAAGGCGGCCGGGACCTGTCTGGACCGGGCCGGTTTCCCGGCGGAAGACCTTGACGGCGTCGTGGTGGCCACGTCGTCCCCGGACCGGATGCAGCCGGCCACGGCGACAAGGGTCCAGCACGCCCTTGGAGCCCGGAAGGCCTTCGCCTTCGACATCAACTCCGTCTGCTCCGGCAGCACCTTCGGCATCGCCCTGGCGGACGCCTTTCTCCGGTCCGGCCAGGCACGGAACCTTCTTCTCGTCGGCGCGGAGGTTTATTCGAAAATCACCAACCCCAAGGACTTTTCCTCATACCCTTTCTTCGGGGACGGCGCCGGAGCGGTCCTCTTCACGGGGGAAAACGATTCGGGCCGCGGTGTGCTCCGCTCCTGCATGCAGAGCGACGGCGGCCTCTCCGATGTGATCTGCGTTCCCGCCGGCGGGACGATGCTCCCCTACGAACGGATGACGTCTCCCCGGCAGGCCTATTTCCGGATGAAAGGGGTCGACGTCTTCGGCTTCGCCGTGGAGAAGGGGCCGGAGATCATCCGGCGGCTTCTGTCGGAGGCCGGCGTCACTCCCGGTGACGTGGCCGGATACCTGTGCCACCAGGCCAACATCAACATCATCCGCAAGATCGCCGCGGCGCTGGGGGTGCCGGAGAACCGGTTTTTCGTCAACATTCACAAGTACGGCAACACGGCGGGGGCCTCGGTCCTCATCGCCCTGGACGAGGCCCTGGCGGCGGGCACCGTCGGCCCCGGAGACCTGGTGGTGACGGTTTCGTTTGGAGGAGGGCTGTCGTGGGGGGCGAACCTGATCCGCCTGTGACGGGCCGTTGAAAAAGGGCTGTCTGCTTCGTCTCCCTCGTCCCTCGCAGCTCGACGTACGAAAAAGTACGCTTCGTTCCTCAGGATTTGCGCGCCTTGCCTGCGGGCTTTTTCAGAGGTCGCCTTAGGCATGTTTTGACGATGAGCGGGAACAGGAAAGAACCGTTTATGGCAATCTCCCTTGAAAATAATCGCGCGAGGTGAACACCCATGGATGAAATACTCCGGAAGATCCGGGCGGGTGTCCTGGAAACCTTCCCCGATGCAGAGGGCATCGAAATCACCCTCGATACGAAACTGGGCGACATCCCCGAGTGGGATTCCATCGCTGCGGTGAATCTGCAGACGTACCTTCAGGAAACCTTTCCGGTCCGCATCCCCCTGGACCTCATGAGCGACGAGACGACCATCGGGGAGTTGACGACGTTCATCGGCAAGCGTACGGCGAAGTAACGAACCGGACGACAGCCGGGCGGGGCGTGAGAAGCCCGGCCGGATTACGCGGGAGGGCGGCATGGACCCTTTCGGCATCACCGATGCATTCCAGAGCGTGGAAGGCTCCTGGCGGCGAAACTCGCGGGAGCTGAACGTCCGGATTCTGGATCTGATCGCCGATCTACAGCGGACTTCGATGGAGGAAGCCGTCCGGATCGCAGGCGTCTTCCCGCAAGGCCCGCCGGACGAAGGGAAACCCGGCGAATGCCTGCTGGAGACGGTCCGGCAGAACACCGAGACCGCTCGAAAGATCCATGGGCATTGCACCGCCTGGCTCCGGGACATGGTCGCTCGTGGACCCGGCCTCAGTGCCCGGGAGCGCGACCGTGCCGCCTTCTGGATCCGCCAGGTCATCCAGATCCTGTCGCCGGCCAATTTCTTCTGGACCAATCCGGCCGCCGTCCTCCGCTGCCTCAATTCCGAAGGCGGGAGCCTCCGCCGGGGAGTCCTCCGATGGATCGAGGATCAAAGCCGGGGCGAGTTCCTGCCTCCGATGGTGGACCGAACCGCATTCCGACCGGGGGAAAACATCGGAACCGCAGACGGCGTCGTGGTCCACCGGAACGAACTGATGGAACTGATCCAGTACCGCCCGGCGACGGACCGGGTTTACGCCGTTCCGCTGGTCTTCATCCAGCCTTGGATCAACAAGTACTACATCTTCGACCTGGAGGAGGAAACCAGCTTCGTCCGGTATCTCACCCGGAACGGCTTCACCGTCTTCATCACGAGTTGGAGGAATCCCGGCCCGGAGATGCGGGGCGTCACCCTCGACGACTACATGCTTCGGGGAGCCCTGGAGGCCGTCCGGGCAGCCCGGTCCATCTGCCGGGTCCCGGCGGTTCACGCTGCGGGGTACTGCATCGGCGGGACGGTCCTGGCGGCCCTGATGGCCTGGCTGGCCGCGGGAAACCGGGGCGGGGGAGAGCCCGTGGCGGACTGGACCCTATTTTCCGCCCTGACGGACTTTTCCGAGCCGGGAGAGATGGGCTTCCTCGTGACCCACCGCTCCGTGTCCTTCGTCGAGGGCCTGATGGAGCAGAAGGGCATTCTGGACGCACGTCTGATCGACGCTTCCTTCCGGCTCCTCCGGGCGGACAGCTTGATCTGGCGGAACTTCGTGAACGGGTATCTCTACGGCTGCGATCCGCCGAAGTCGAACGTCCTGTACTGGAACAGCGACTCGACGAATCTCCCCGAGGCCATGGCCTCCCTTTATCTTCGGAAATTTTACCTGGAGAACCGTTTCGCCGAGCCGGGCGGCCTCGTCCTGGGCGGCCGTCCTCTCGACCTGGGGCGGGTCGGGAACCCGCTCTACGTCGTGGGAGCCCTGCTTGATCATATCAGCCCCTGGCGGGGCGCCTTCCGGACGTGCCGCCTGACGGGCGGACCCGTCCGATATGTTCTGGCCGGGGACGGCCACATTACGGGAATCGTGAACCCGCCGTCGGAATTCGGGAAGAAACGCTACTGGGCAGGCGAGGACGGCCTGGACGGCGAACCGGACACCTGGCTTGCGGGGAGGGAGGAGCGGCCGGGTTCATGGTGGGAGGACTGGACGGAATGGCTCGCCCGGCGGAGCGGACCTTCCGGTCCGCCGCCGCCCCTGGGCAACCGCCGCCATCCCGCCCGGGAGAAGGCTCCCGGGACGTATGTTTTCGGGTGATTCCCGCGCCCGGGTTTAGCCCGTCAATCCCCTGTACACTTTTTCATTCAGCAGAGTGGGGATCCCAAGCTCTTTTCCCGCCCGGACGATGTAGCCGTTGAACAGCTCGATTTCCGTCGGATTTCCTTTTTCGAAGTCCAGCTGCAGGGACGTCTTCGTCGCCGGGGGAAAGCCGGCCACCTTGGCGAGGGACGCCTCCACGATGTCTCCCGGGAGGGCGACGCCCTTCGCCCGGGCGACGGCCTCCACCTCCTCCATGAGTCCCTTCAGGAGCGCCCGGCTCTCCGGGTCCTCCATGATTTCCCCGAAGGTCTTCTTCGTGAGCGCCGTGAGGCCCGCGGAGGGGCAGATGAAGATGTACTTCGTCCAGAGGGGGACCAGCGGCTGGTCCGTCAGCATCGCGTTGACAAGGGCGTTCTTGAACAGCGCCTCGATCGGCCGGAAGGGCTCAATATTCCCGTCCCGGGGTCCGAAGACAATCTGGTGAGCCGGGCTGACCTGTTTGATCTTTCCCGGACCCTCGACAAAGGCGGAAACGTATACGAGGCCTTCCAGGACATTGGCCGTCGGCAGAATCACCTTGAGCCGGTCGGCGATGTCCACGCCGTTGAGGAGCGGCACGATCGCCGCTTTCTCCCGCAAGGCGCCTCTGAGCTGGACAGCGGCCGCCTCCAGCGAATAGCCCTTGACGCAGAAGAGAACCAGGTCCAGCGTTCCCGCCTCTTCGGGTCGGTCCGTCGCCAGATCCGGCCGGACTGTGAAGGTCCCGTCCACAGCGGCCAGGGTCAGCCCATCCTTCCTGATCGCCTCCAGATGGACCCCCCGGGCGAAGAAGACGACCTCGTGTTCTCCCTTTCCGGCGTATGCTTCAGCCAGTCTCGCGCCGAAGACGCCCCCGACGCCTCCCAATCCCATCACTGCGATTCTCATGGTCCATCCCCTCCCTGATCGGGTGTTTTTCCGTCTCTTGGAATGTGCTTCCTGTTTACCACAAGGCAGGCCGCATGGCACCGGAAATTCGGATGTCTTTCCTGTTGCAAACGGCGGCGTCATTGGCGATATAATCGGCACCTTTCGGGACATCGATTGCCGGAGCGTGGAGCCGGATCCACCCGCGGGAAAGCGTTCCGCACGGTGGTGCATCCTGGTAAGGAACAAGGAGGGAACATGAACCATAAAGGAATCTGGATCATCGTCGGAGCCCTGGTGCTGGCCTTTTTCTGCGGCGATGCCCTTGCGGCGCCGGGCAGGCTCACGGTTACGCACGGAAAAGCCGTGACATACATTTGTGAAAGCGGGGATCGTGTGCAGGCCGTATACTACCAGCTGTCCGACGGCAGCCTCGCCTTCGTGAAGGTCCGCCTGCCCGACGGGAAGGAGTACACGCTGCCCCAGGCGCTTTCCGCCTCCGGTTCCCGGTACACCGATGACCGGGAGCTGATCTGGTGGATCAAGGGGGATTCGGCCTTTGCGGAGGCGCGGGACGCCGGGGGTGAGTGGACGCCGAAATACCAGGACTGCCGAGTGACGGACGAAGGGAAGGGATCCCGGAAAGCCGCCCGGCGCCCCTAGCTGTCGGACAGGCTTGCCGGCGAGATTCGGAATTCGCCGGATCCGGGAAAACGGATCCGCCCGGGTCCGAAGTGTCAAACTGCCTCCCGGATCGGTCGGACAGAAGAGCGGCCGAAAGCCAGGAATTCCTTGACTTCCCGGCCTCCTTCCCGTAGGATTCCTGAAAATTCAAAGAGAAACGGGACGTTCCATGTATTCCAGAAAAGTTGTCATCCGCTATACGGCGGACAATGTCGAACAGCCCATCATCTGTCACCTCGTCAAGCAGTACGACCTGGAGTTCAATATCCTCAAGGCCCGAATCTTTCCCCGCCGGGACGGCATGATCGTCCTGGAGTTGGGCGGTGAGAAGGAGAATTTCGACGCGGGGATCCAGTTCCTGCGGGAGAAGGGCCTGAAGGTGGAGCCCCTTTCCAAGAGCGTCAACCAGAACAGGGACCGGTGCGTCCACTGCGGGGCCTGCACGTCCTTTTGCCCTACCGGCGCCCTGGCGTTTGAAGCGGCATCGGCAAAGGTGGCCTTCGATGCGGAGAAATGCAACGGCTGCGAGCTTTGCGTGTCCGCCTGTCCTGTCCGGGCCATGGAGGTGGACCTGCTGTAAGGCCGGCCGGGATCGGATCTTCCGGACCGTGCGGGGGGGATGATCCGGCCGTCTCATCGCCGGGAAGCATCCCGCTCTTTCGTTACCGGACGCTCGCCGGCGGTTCCGTTTCCTTCCCGTCGCTGTTGAAGGCGCGTCCGACGCCCTCGGTCACTTCCTTTCCCTTCCGGTAGACGTCCTTGCCCTTTTCGTACACCTTTTTGCTTGTGTCAAAGGCTTCTGCTGCCTGCAGCTTCGTCTTCTGGATCAGGCCGTGGAGGTCTTTCGTGCCCTGGAGGTAGAAATACCCTGCCATAACGAGGAGGACGAGGACGACGACAAGGGCCACCTTCAGGAGCTGCTTGAAAAGAAAATAGAGAAGAATCAGGCAGACAAGGATCAGCGCCATCAGAGCGATGGGGTGGGTTGACAGGTAGTGGCTAATGCCTTCCATGAAGGGGCCTCCTTGTGAAGTCGTGGCATTCTAATGCAGATGCGCCGAAATTTCCAGGGGTCGTTTGATCTTGACAAAGGGGGGCCGCCGCCGTAACAGGGGGCGATTCCCGAAACGGATAAAAACCTGGGCCGGCGGACCGGGTGCCGGTTGCGATCTCGTGCGAGCGGAACGGCGACGAACCCCGTGACTGCATATCCCGCGTCTCTCCGGAAGCGCCTTCGGAGGGGTTGGCGAGCCGGCGGCAGCGGTTTTGGGGAAGGAGAACGGCGGAGCGGGATGACGGAAGCGAAGAAAAGGACGGTGGCGCTGGCCACCCTGGGCTGCAAGGTGAACCAGTGCGAGACGGCAGCCGTTGAGGAGGCCCTTCGGGAGGCGGGCTTTACGGTGGTTCCCTTCCCGGGGCCGGCGGACGCCTTCGTGATCAACACCTGCACCGTCACGGCCCGGACGGATTTCCAGTCCCGCCAGCTGATCCGGCGGGCCTCCCGGGCCAATCCGGAGGCAGCCGTCGCGGTTACCGGCTGCTATGCCCAGTGCCGTCCGGAAGAAATCCGCCGGATCCCCGGCGTCCGGCTGATCGCCGGGAACGGTGAGAAGGAGCGTCTTCCGGAACTCCTGAAGGCGATTCTCCGGGAAGGATGCCCCGCGGGGAAGGAACCCTCCGTCGAGGTGGGCGATATCCTGAACTGCCGGGAGGCGGGCCGTCTCTGGGCGGGATCGTTTCCCGGCCATACCCGGGCGTTCCTGAAGATTCAGGACGGCTGCGATGCGGCGTGCAGCTACTGCATCGTTCCCCGGGCCCGGGGCCCCGTCCGCAGCGTTCCCTACCCGGAAGTATTGCGTCGCCTCCGCCAACTGGCAGAAGCGGGATACCGGGAAGTAGTCCTGACGGGAATCCATCTGGGGGCTTACGGTCGGGACCTGCATGGGTGCGGTGATCTGACGGATCTGCTGACACGGACCGAGGACGAAGGCATCGTGGACCGCCTCCGTCTCAGCTCCATCGAGCCCGGGGAAGTCACCGACCGGATGCTGGCGCTGCTTCGCCGGGGAAGGCGCCTGTGCCGCCACCTGCATGTCCCGCTTCAGAGCGGCGACGACGGGATCCTGCGGGCGATGAACCGGACGTACGATCGTGAGTTCTATCGGACGCTGGTGGAAAAGATCGCAGAGGAGGTTCCCGACTGCGCCGTCGGTGCCGACGTAATGGCGGGCTTCCCCGGGGAGAATGTCGGAGCGTTTGCGAATACGGTCCGCCTGATCGAAGACCTGCCCCTGGCCTACCTGCACGTATTTCCCTATTCCCGGAGGTCCGGGACACCGGCGGCGGACGATCCGCAACAGGTCGGCGATGGGGAGAAAAAGGCAAGGGCGGCGGTCCTGCGGGACTTGGGGAATCGCAAAAGAAGGGACTTCGCAGCCCGTTTCGTCGGGAAGGAAGTGGCGGTCCTCCTGGAGGACAGAAAAGACCGGGAGACGGGACTCCGGAAGGGGTTTTCCGGAGAATACGTGCCCGTCCTGGTAACCAACGGAGAAAAAAAGGATGTTAACCGGCTGGTTCCGGTGGTTCCGGTGGAAGCGCGGGAAGGAAGACTGGTGGGGGCAATCGGCGCCCCTGACCCGGCAGCGGCGGAACGCCCTGCGGGTGCTTGAAAAGAGTCTGGGACACTCCTTCGGAAACATTGAAGTTCTGAACGTGGCGCTGACGCACCGGTCCTATGCGAATGAAAACGCCTCCCTCGGCTGCGCCGACAACGAGCGTCTCGAATTCCTGGGAGACGCGGTGCTGCAGCTATGCACGAGCCATCTCCTGATGAGGCTGTTTCCGGGGGATGCGGAAGGCCATCTCTCGAAGCGCAGGACCTCCATCGTCAATGAGCGGCCCCTGGCGGAACTGGCCCGGCAGTTGAAGCTGGGTTCCTTCTTTCTTCTGGGAAAGGGGGAGGAGAACTCCGGCGGGCGCGTAAAGCCCTCCATTCTTTCGGATACCTTCGAAGCGGTCATCGCGGCGATTTACCTGGATGGCGGGTACCCGGCAGCGAACCGTTTCATCGAACGGTTCTTCATGCCGCTGATCCGGGAAGAGGGCCAGAGCCTAATCTACCACGACTACAAGTCGGACCTCCAGGAACTGGCGCAGGGCCGTTTTCGCTTTGTTCCCCGCTACGAACTGGTGGGGGAATACGGTCCGGACCACGACAAGACCTTCGAAATGGAAGTGACGGTGGCCGATGTCGTCTCCATCCGGGCCCGGGGGAAGAACAAGAAGGAGGCCGAGCAGGAGGCTGCCCGGCGCGCCCTCGATCTCCTGGCCCTCCAGGAAGGAGGCAGCGTCCCGTGATCATCCCGTTCTTCCTTCCCAATCGGGGCTGTCCCCAGCGCTGCCTTTTCTGCAACCAGTCGGTGGCCTCCGGCGAGACCCCGGGAGGCCTCCGGGAGGAGGGCTTTCACCGCCGGGTGAGGGCCGCCCTCGACGGGCTGGATGCAGGGAGAGAGAAACGGCCCGGGCGAATCCAGATCGCCTTTTACGGCGGGAACTTCACGGGGCTGTCCCCGGATCGCCGGGGGGAACTGCTCCGCTGGGCAGGTGAATATCTCCGACACGGGGATGTCGACTCCATCCGGATTTCCACCCGGCCCGACCACCTCGGCGGAGACATCCTCGGTGAGCTCTCGGCCCACGGGGTCGCCACCGTGGAGGTGGGCCTCCAGTCCCTGGACGACGGCGTCCTGGACCGGTCCCGGAGGGGGCACTCGGCCGACGACGGCGAGCGGGCCGTGGGCATGCTGAAGGAAAGGGGATTCGAGACCTCGGTCCACCTGATGCCGGGGCTGCCCGGCGACAGCCCCGCCGTCTTTGACGGGACGGTCCGCCGGACCGCGTCCCTGGGACCGGACATGGTGAGGATCCATCCCACGGTCGTCCTCCGGGGAACGGCCCTGGAGGAGGAATACCGGGCCGGGCGCTATCGCCCGCTGACGCTTGCCGAGGCGGTGGACCAATGCGCCGGCGCCGTCCGCCGGTTCTCCGCCGCCGGGATTCCCGTCATCCGCCTGGGGCTTCAGCCGACGCCGGGCATGACGTGCGGACACGACGTCGTCGCCGGCCCTTTTCATCCCTCTTTCGGATCCCTCGTCCATGAATCCCTGTTTCTTCGCGGGGCCGCCATTTTGCTGGAAAAGGCCTCCGGTATCCTCGGAGAGGCTCGCTTCCGGGCCGCCCCGGGAGACCTGTCCTTCTTCCGGGGGCAGCGAAATGCAAACACCCTTGCCCTCCGGGAGCGCTTCCGTCTCGCTTCGGTGACTGTCGAGGAAGACGCCTGCCAGACCCGGGGGATCCTGGTCCTGGATTCGGGCTCGTCCCCGTCGGCTATCGATTGCATGGGCCGGTCCTGAAGAGGTCTCCATTCGGTTCTCCCCGCTTTCTCCCCCGGCGTATTTTCTCTGCGCCCGAATGCTTCGCATCGGCATGCCTCTTGCAATTACTCCTGCAGTTGATTTTAAAATCAGGCCGGTATGTAGAATAAATAGGGCCTGAGAGTGTATCTTTCTTGACATAACGAGTTTCGCTGGCGATGGAATATTGACTATGGAGTCAATCCGTTGACGATGTGGATTGAGTCATTCAGCCCGCAGGACATCTGCCTGTTCCAGGGGCGATGTCGATGGATCAAACGGCCGTTCCAACAAGGGGCGGCTGGGAAAATGAACCGGGGATGTCCGGGGATGCCTGCCTCGCCTCCCCGATCAGCCGAAAAATAACCACCGGATGATACCTCCGGCATGCGGGAGCCCGCTGCCTGGAATAACCGCTGCGGCAGTTCAAATTCGAGTTGAGGAGGTTGCGATGGATCACGTTCTTGAAGGGTTGGGCTTATTCGGGATTATTGTCGGGATCTTGGTTTTCTGTCTCGGAGGTTTGCGGGTCGTCTTCGGAAAAAAGCGGCCCACGAAGATGTACGCGGTCGTCGTTCCGGCGGTACTGGCCGCGTGCATGTTCTTTTATATTTTCGGCCGGCTGGGGATTGCGACTTCACTGACGGGATCCCTGGTGGCGATTGCCATTGCCGGCGGCTTCATGCTCGTTTTCTTTATCTTCGTCGGCAAAAAGAAGGCGGTGCCGATCATTGGCTCCGTCTACGGCATCGTGCAGGGAGTCGAGGAAATCATCGTTGGGACCGAACAGATGACGTCGTCCAGCTCCGCCCTCGCGGAGGGGGCCAGCGAGCAGGCTGCGGCCATCGAGCAGACGTCGGCATCCCTCGAGGAGATGACGTCCATGACGGCCCAGAACGCCCAGAATGCAAACCAGGCAAACATCCTGATGTCGAAGGACACAAGGGAAAGCTACGGGATCATGGAGAAAAAGATGAATCTGATGCACGAAGTCGTTCTTGCCAGCGTCAGGGCGGGCGAAGAAACGGCGAAGATCATCAAGACCATCAACGAGATTGCCTTTCAGACGAACCTCCTGGCCCTGAACGCCGCCGTCGAGGCGGCCCGGGCCGGTGAAGCGGGAGCGGGTTTCGCCGTCGTGGCCGAAGAGGTCCGCAGCCTGGCCCTGCGCTCCGCCACCGCGGCGAGGAACACCGAAGACCTGATCGCCGACTCGACGGGAAAAACGCGCCAGGCCTCGTCTCTCTTCGACGAGATCAACAAGGAGCTTGCGCGGAACCGGGACATCGCGATGAAGGTGACGGATCTGATCGGACAGGTTGCCGAGGCCTCCAAGGAGCAGGCGCAGGGGATCGAGCAGATCAACCGTGCCGTGGCGGAGATGGACAAGGTCGTCCAGCAGAATGCCGCCACCGCAGAAGAGTTCTCCGCCGTGACCGAGAAAATCAAAAGTCAGGTCGGCAACATCCATGGATACGTCGATGTCGTCAAACCCATCCTCGGGGAGGAGATCATCATGGCCATGGGGGAAAACACCGGTGCACCGGGCGGGCCGATGAGGGATGAGGACCCCGCCTTTCTGGTGCGGACCGGGGCAAGCCCGTTGAGCCTTCCGGCAAAGGTTTGAATATGCGGGCGTAGATCCTGCCCGGGGCGGCCTCTGGTCCGATGGCGAAACGGATTTCAGGGGCCGTTCTGAACGGCAGGCATGCTGCCGTACGGAGTCGGGACCGGCTGAGGAATCAGCCGGTCTTCCGCATTCAGGGGGATTTCGCCGAAAGCCGTTCTTCCGTGTTTCCTGATCGCCTTCCGTATGCTATGAGCACCCTATGGAAGAATGTCCTCCCTTCAAGTCCGGTTTCATCGGCATCATCGGCCGGCCCAACGTGGGCAAGTCCACCCTCCTGAACACTGTCCTGGGGGAGCGCCTGGCCATCACCACGCCCAAGCCCCAGACGACACGCAACCGGATCATGGGGATCCACACGGACGCGCGGGGCCAGTTCATCTTCCTGGATACGCCGGGAATCCACCGGGGCGACAACCCACTCAACCGGTCCATGGTGTCCGCCGCCCGAGAGACCTTCCGCTCCGCCGATATCCTCCTGCTCCTGGTGGAGGCGCCCCGCATCGACAGGAACGACCGGGAGATCATCGTGTCCCTGGCAGAGCTGTCCCTGCCGGTGATCCTTGGAATCAACAAGATCGATACGATCCGGAAACCTCTCCTCCTGCCGCTCATGGACGAGGCCCGGGGGCTGTATCCGTTTCGGGGGATCGTTCCCCTGTCGGCCCGGAGCGGCGACGGAATCCCGGTTCTCCTGGAGGAGATCCGGGCCCTTCTGCCGGAAGGCCCGCCGCTCTTCCCGGAGGACACCCTGACGGACCGTCCGGAGCGCTTCATCGCCGCCGAGATCGTCCGGGAGAAGATCATCCTCTCCACCCGGCAGGAGATTCCCTATGCGTCCGCCGTCACGGTGGACACCTTCAAGGAAGAGGCAGGGCGGCGGCTGATCCGGATCCAGGCCACGATCCATGTGGAAAAGGAATCGCAGAAGGCAATCCTCATCGGCCGCCGGGGAGCCATGCTCAAGGAGATCGGCACCCGGGCCCGGCAGGAGATGGAACGCTTCTTTGACTCCCGGATTTTCCTGGAACTGTTCGTCCGGGTTCAGAAGGACTGGACGCGGGATCCCCGGGCTCTCCGGGAGTTCGGGTACTCCGAGGAGGAGGGATAGCCGCACGGGGGAAAGAGTCCGCCGATGAACTGGCGCGAACGGATCGTCGACGCCCTGGGCCTTAAGAAGAGCATGGTCGCCCTGCTGTCCATGGTCGTCCTCGTCGGCCTGGGAGAAAAGATGGCCGAGCGGTTCCTGCCGCTCTACCTCCTGGCCCTGGGAGGGGGCATCCTGTCCGTCGGGATCCTGAACGCGATGGACAATTTTTTGTCGGCCCTCTACTCCTTCCCGGGGGGCTACCTGAGCGACCGCCTGGGGACCAAGCGGGCCCTCCTGGTCTTCAACCTGATCGCGATGTTCGGGTACGCCATCGTGATCCTTTTCCCCTACTGGCAGGCGGTGATCGTCGGATCCGTCTTCTTCCTGTCCTGGACGGCCATTTCGCTTCCCGCCACCATGAGCCTCGTCTCCCGGGTCCTGCCGGAGAACCGGCGCACCATGGGGGTTTCCCTGCATTCCCTGGTCCGGCGGATTCCCATGGCCCTGGGCCCCCTCCTGGGAGGACTCCTGATCGGTTTTTACGGAGAGAAGACGGGGATCCGACTGGCCTTTGGGGCTGCGCTGGTCCTGGGGCTCTTTTCCCTGGTCCTGCAGCAGGCGATGATCGAGGAGGATCCGGGGAGGGGGCGGGGGGAGAAGCGTCCCTCCAGGCTCTGGCGGTTCATGAGCCCGTCCCTGAAAAACCTCCTCGTCTCCGACATCCTGATCCGCTTCGCCGAACAGATTCCCTATGCCTTCGTCGTCGTCTGGTGCGTGAAGAACAACGGCATCAGCCCTTTCCAGTTCGGGATTCTCACCGCCGTGGAGATGGCCGTGGCGGTCCTGGTGTACATCCCGGTGGCGTACCTGGCGGACCGGAGCGCAAAGAAGCCCTTCGTGGTGATCACCTTCTTCAACTTCACGGTCTTTCCCCTGTTTCTTCTGTTCTCCACGTCGTTTCCCATGATGGTGGCGGCCTTCGTGATCCGGGGGCTGAAGGAGTTCGGGGAGCCCACGCGAAAGGCGCTGATCATGGATCTGGCCCCGGAGGACCGGAAGGGGGGGATGTTCGGCCTGTACTACCTGGTCCGGGACGTGGTCGTCTCCGGGGCCGCCCTCGCCGGGGCCTTTCTCTGGAAAGTGTCGCCGGAGGTCAACCTGCTGACCGCGACGGCCTGCGGTCTCCTGGGGACGGTCTATTTCTCGATCTTCGGCCGTGATCTTGGCGCGGCCGCTCCGGTGTCGCCGTCTCATTGACGGATTGCGAATGAGGAATCCCGCATCATGAAAAAAAGAGCTTTATGGAAAAAGGTTTCCCGGACCATATGCTTCCTGTCTCTGGCATGCCTTCTAATCCAGTGTTCCTTTCCGGGCGCGGTTTTGTGGGACAGCGGCGAAACGAAGACGGGTCGGCTTTCTCGAGAGATGGAAACGCTCATTTCCCGCGTGGAGGAAAAGCGGGCGAATGCTTCCGTTTCCGGAGGAAAACTCCGTATTGCCTACCCCTATGACGGATCTCTCTTTCCCCCGGAGATCGCCTCTCCGACGATCAAGTGGACCGATAAAGATCCCCGGTCGCGGTTCTGGCTGGTTGCGTTCCGGTTTGAAGGCGGGCGGCCGTCCATTTTCCTGCTGACGGAGAAGCGGTCCTGGACGCCCGGGCGGGAGACCTGGGAAGCCGTAAAGGATCATTCAAAGGAAAAGGCGGCGACACTGACCGTAACCAGCCTCCCGGACCGCGAATCGGGAGACGTTCTGTCCGAGCACACCGTTTCCATCGGCACGTCCAGAGACCCCGTGGGCGACTCCGTCTTCTTCCGCCAGATTCCCCTTCCGTTTGCCGTTGCCAGCAGGAGCTTCGAGAAGACCCGCTGGCGCCTGGGTGACATCTCCTCGTACGGGAAACCGGCGACCGTCATGACGGGCATCTCCGTCTGTGCCAGCTGCCATGCCGTCTCTACCGACGGGAAACGAATCAGCATGGAATACAACTACGGGGACGACAACGGCGCCCAGTTCATCACGGAAGTGCGCAAGGACATCGTTCTCACGAAAAAGGACATCTTCACCTGGAGCGATTTTCCGAGGACGGGTGTTATCCCGCCGACGCGGGGCCTTTTCGGCCGGATGTCCCCGACGGGCCGGTATACCGCCGCGTCGGTGAACGAGATTTCCTACGCCGCCGTGATGGACGACCTGGACTACTCGCAGCTTTTCTTTCCGACCTTCGGCGTGCTTGCCGTCTACGACTCCGGGAGCGGCTCCATCAAACTGCTTCCCGGCGCCAGCGATTACAGCTATGTGCAGGCGAATCCGGCCTGGAGCCCCGATGAGAAATACATCCTTTTCTGCCGGGCCAAGGCGAAGAACGAAGTGCACGCCAACATCCTGAAGGTGACGACGGTCTTTGAGAAGAGAAGCATTCACGAATTGAACCGGCTCTTCAACATCCGGTTCGATCTCTACCGGGTTCCATTCAATGGTGGCGGCGGTGGCACTGCTGAACCCCTGGAGGGGGCGTCCGGCAACGGCATGAGCAATTACTTTCCCCGCTACTCGCCGGATGGGAAGTGGATCGTATATACCCGGAGCCGGTCGGGGATCATGCTCCAGCCCGACAGCGAGCTCTGGATCGTTCCGGCCGGGGGAGGGAAGGCGCGGCGGATGCGTTGCAACCGAGAAATCTTCAATTCCTGGCACAGCTGGTCGTCCAGCGGCCGGTGGCTCTTGTTCAGCTCCAAGGCGAACGGGCCCTACACGGAGATTTTTGTCACCCACGTGGACAAGGATGGAAACGACACGCCGCCCGTTCTCCTGTCTCGTTTCAGCGACACGGGCTACGCGGCGAACGTTCCCGAATTTTTTCCCCTTCGCGCCGACGCGATCCGGAGCATCCGGGTGTTGGGTCCCTGAACGGTTGACATCCCCGGGGAATCCTGCTATGAGACCGACGCTCCTTAAATGGTTGTTTTCAGAAAGATTGCCGGTTTAATCCCATCTTCCAAGGAGGAGATCATGAAACGCATTGCACTGTTTGCGGTCGGGTTGCTGTTAGTGGCTTCCACCGCCATGGCTGCCGGTCCCGTGAAGATCGGCCTCATGGCGCCTCTCACCGGTCCCTGGGCCAGTGAAGGGCAGGAAATGAAGCAGGTCCTGGATCTCCTGAGTGCGGACCTGAACGCCAAGGGCGGGCTCCTCGGACAGAAGGTCGAAGTGATCGCCGAGGATGACGGCGGAGACCCGAAGACGGCTGCCCTGGCGGCACAGCGCCTGACCACGAAGGGTGTGGCGGCGGTGATCGGGACATACGGTTCCTCCGTTACGGAGGCATCCCAGAACATTTACAATGAATCGAAGATCATCCAGATCGCCAACGGTTCTACGGCAGTCCGTCTTAGCGAAAAGGGTCTGAAGTACTTCTTCCGCACCTGCCCGCGTGACGACGAGCAGGGAAGGGTGGCCGCCCAGACCATCCAGAAGATGAAGGCCAAAAACGTAGCGATTCTCCATGACAACACCACCTATGCCAAGGGCCTGGCGGCGGAGGCGAAGGCGCTCCTGAAGGGCGTCAACATCGTCTTCTTCGACGCCCTGACACCGGGCGAGCGCGACTATACGGCGATTCTGACGAAACTCAAGGCGGCCAAGCCGGACGTCGTCTTCTTCACCGGTTACTATCCCGAGGCGGGGCTCCTGCTCCGGCAGAAAATGCAGATGAAGTGGAACGTTCCCTTCATCGGCGGGGATGCCCAGAACAACCCCGACCTGATCAAGATCGCCGGCAAGGAGGCCGCCAGCGGCTTCTACTTCCTCAGCACGCCGCTTCCCAAGGATCTGCCGACGAAGGAATCGAAGGCGTTCGTGGACACATACAAGAAGAAATACCGGAATGCTCCCAGTTCCATCTATGCGCTCCTGGCCGGGGACGGATTCCGCGTCATTACGGCGGCCATCAAGGAAAAGAAGTCGGTTGATCCGGATGTGCTGGCGGCATTCCTGAAGAAGGGCTTCAAGGACGACCGCGGCCTGACCGGGCGGATCGCATTCAACGCCAAGGGTGACCGGGTGGGCGAGCTTTACAGGGTCTACAAGGTCGACGCCAAGGGGAACTTCATCCTCCAGAAATAGCGCCCTGCCGGTGTGCCCGCTCGGATGCCTGCGGCCGGAGGTGCGGATTTGATGGAAAGGGCGGAAAAAGGGCGTCTCCTTTTCCGGGGTGTGATTTCATAGAGCAAAAGAGGGGTTCGGAGGGGCTGCGGTAAGAGCCGCGAAGGACCCCTTTTGCACGTCTGGTTCAGACGGTACAGCTCGAGGTACGCAGACGCCGCCGCTATCCCGCGGGAAAGGCGGCGGTTGCGGGAACGGATCGGTCGTGGAGGAGTTTTTTCAGCAGTTTGCCAACGGGCTTGCCGTGGGAGGGATCTATGCCCTGATCGCTCTGGGGTACACCATGGTGTACGGAGTGCTCAAGCTTATCAATTTCGCTCACGGGGACCTGTTTACCATCGGCGCCTACCTGGGGCTGACCGTTCTGGCCGCCCTGGGACTCACCGAATTCTACGGCGCCGTGATCGGCGTCCTCCTGGTAGCGATCATGATCATGGGGATGCTGGCGGCCATCGGGGCGGTCCTGGACCGGGCGGCCTATCGACCCCTGCGGGAATCGCCCCGCCTCTCGGCGGTGGTCTCCGCCCTCGGGGCATCCATCTTCCTCCAGAACCTGGTGATGCTTGTCTACGGAGCCCGTTTCCAAGTCTATCCTCTGGACATCCTGCCGTCCACCGCCGTTTCCCTGTTCCAGGTGGACATCCCGGTGGTGAAGATCATCGTCCTGGCCGCGTCCATCCTGCTGATGGCGGTCCTGTATCTCTTCGTCCAGCGGACCCGGATCGGGACGGCCATTCGGGCGGCCGCCATCGACCAGGGGGCGGCGAGGCTCATGGGGATCGACGTGAACCGGGTCATCCTGATCGTGTTCCTCATCGGCCCCGCCCTGGGCGGCGTGGCGGGTCTGATGGTGGGGCTCCTCTACGGGCAGATCAACTTCACCATGGGCTGGACATACGGCCTCAAGGCCTTTACCGCGGCGATCCTGGGCGGGATCGGCAACATCCCCGGGGCCATGGTGGGAGGTCTTCTCCTGGGGGTCATCGAGGCCCTCGGCGCCGCCTATATCTCGATCGCCTGGAAGGACGCCATCGCCTTCTGCGTCCTCATCGCAATCCTCATCGTCCGCCCCACGGGACTCCTGGGAGAACGGGTAGCGGAGAAGATCTGAGGAACCCGGGAGCGAAGGACGCATGAAGAACAGAAACGCCATCCTTTTCATCCTGTTTGCTGCCGTCCTGGCGACGTTGCCCCCGTTCCTGAACGCCTACTGGGTGGACGTCCTCAACGCGATCGGAATCTATGCCATCCTGGGACTCAGCCTCAACCTGATCGTGGGGCATGCAGGACTGTTCAACCTGGGCCATGCGGCCTTCTTCGCCATCGGGGCCTATACGGCGGCCATCCTCAACACGACCTTCGGCATTCCCATCCTGTGGCTCCTTCCCGTTTCCGCCCTGGCCGCCGGCCTTTTCGCCGCGGTGGTGGCCCGTCCCATCGTTCATCTCCGGGGCGATTACCTGTGCATCGTCACGATCGGCGTCGGCGAGATCGTCCGCATCGCCCTCGTCAACGACGTATTCGGGATCACCGGAGGGGCCAACGGGATTTTCGACATTTCACGACCATCGGTTTTCGGACTGACCATCCGGACGCCTTACGAATTTTTCTACCTGATCTGGTTCTTCCTGGGAGTCACCATCGTCCTGTTCCACTTCCTGGAGAACTCCCGATTCGGCCGGGCTCTCAACTACCTCCGGGAGGATGAGGTGGCGGCCGAGGGCAGCGGCATCCCGACGGCACGCTACAAGCTCGCAGTCTTCGCCCTGGGGGCCGCCTGGGCGGGAATGGTGGGATTGATCTTCGCCTCCAAGATGACGATCATCGCCCCCGAGTCCTTCAGCTTCTGGGAATCGGTCCTGATGTTCACGCTCATCATCCTGGGAGGAGCGGGAAGC
The DNA here is from genome assembly GCA_013177825.1 of Syntrophaceae bacterium. Classification (NCBI taxonomy): domain Bacteria; kingdom Pseudomonadati; phylum Thermodesulfobacteriota; class Syntrophia; order Syntrophales; family Syntrophaceae; species Syntrophaceae bacterium. Next base: position 144,603 of record JABLXX010000007.1, on the reverse strand, counting down.
ATCCCCGGCGTGCTCCTGGGCGCCGCTCTCATCGTCGGAATCCCCGAGATCTTCCGGGATCTTGCCAACGCCCGGATGCTTGTGTTTGGCGCCGCCATGGTGGTGATGATGATCTTCCGCACGGAAGGGATCATTCCCCAGCGGCCCCGGGTTTACCGGCTTGAGGAAACTCCCGGGGAGGAACGGCCTTGACAGCCCTGCTCTCGCTTCAGGATCTCACCAAGTCCTTCGGCGGCCTCACGGCGGTGAACCGCGTGTCCTTCGACGTGGCGGCGGGAAGCATCGTCGGGCTCATCGGCCCCAACGGCGCCGGCAAAACGACCGTCTTCAACCTGATCACGGGCAACTACAAGCCCGACGCGGGCCGGATCCTCTTCGAGGGAAAACCCGTCAACGGCCTGCTTACCTCGAACATCGTGACCCTCGGCATCGCCCGGACCTTCCAGACGATCCGGCTGTTCCAGAGCATGTCCGTGCTGGAGAACGTCCTGGCGGGTTGCCACTGCCGCATGAGAGCCGGATTCATTTCGTCCATGCTCCGTACTCCGTCGCAGCGGCGGGAAGAGCGGGAGGCCGTGGCGAAGGCCTTGCGGGAGCTGTCTTTCGTCGGTCTCCACGAGCAAGTGAACCAGCTCTCCCGGAATCTGTCCTACGGGAATCAGCGTCTGCTGGAAATTGCCCGGGCGCTGGCGACGGAGCCCCGCTTCCTGATCCTGGACGAGCCGGCGGGGGGGATGAACGAGCAGGAAACGGCCCTGCTGGTGGGTCTGATCGGGCGGATCCGGGACCGCGGGATCACAGTGCTCCTCATCGAGCACGACATGTCCCTCGTGATGAAGGCCTGCGAGAAGGTCGTGGTGCTGGAAAACGGGGAGATGATCGCTGAAGGCACGCCGGAGCAGGTAAAGGAAGACCCCAAGGTCATCGAGGCCTACCTCGGAGTTGCGGAGGAAGGCTGACCCTATCTTACCCCCCTCCCCCTGGTGGAAGCAACCCCCTACTTTTGCTTCTTCAACGATTCACCAGCAGCAGGTTGGCGTCGCGGCTCCCCTTTTCGACGATATGACGGAGAAAGGATCGGTGCTCGGCGAAATCATAGCGAAGAAACGCATCCCGGACCTCCTCCGTTTCAGAAACAAAACGAATGGAAATGTTAAAGCCCTGTTTTTGCTCAACGGACCGGGTCACTTTTCCGTGTATCGTAAGCAGGACATGGGGCCGGCCGTAGAGGACCAGTTTCAGCTCAAGAAGCTCGCCGAGATCGAAGGGCTCAGGGGAAGAAAAACGCATGCCGTTTGCGCTCAGGTTCATGACCCGGAAGGACAGGGCTGTGAAGCCCCGCTGCTCGGGCACCAGAAGGCTCAGGATGGCCGAGAGCTTGCTGTCCAGGCGGGAGAGCACTTCGGCCAGTGATGCATTGTCCAGGGAGGGAGGCGTTGTGAAGTCCACAATAATGGGATCCTGTTCCACCCTTGATTTCAATTCCGCGGCCGGTTTTGCCTCGACGCGCCGCACGGCAATCGGCAGGTAGGTGTTGACCCGGGAATACCGACGCTGGTTCTGTACCTTTCTGGCTGGTTTCTTCTTCAAGAGAGTTCCTCCCTTGTGAAGCCTTTGGGGAAGCTCCTCCGGTGCGGGTTCACGGCTACCGGGGAACGGGTTATCTTTTCTCGAATTCCTTGATGAGCTCTTCAATGGAGGCCTCTTCCTCGATGCTCAGCAGGTTCTCGATGCTTTCGACGTCGTGGCTCATGCGCGGGGTGACGGGTCGGCTCATCGTGACACGGCGCATGAATTCAGCCTCCGATGCGTCCGGCTCGCTCGGGAAAGCCGCATAGGCTCCCTTCCTCAGGAGAACCGAATGATACATCGGCTCCTGGGCCGATTCTTCCGATGGGCGGAAGACCTCTATCGGCGAGACGAACTTCTGACGGGTGACCAGGAACTCCTCCATGTAACGATCGGCGGAGAACATGCCGCTGCCCCTGCCGGTCTGGAGAAATCCCTCGATCTGGTGCAGCTTGTTGTCGCGAATCACGTTTTTCACAGATGTGGTTCCCCGCAGAATGGAAAGCAGAGGAACCCGGAAGTTGAGTCCCTTGAGGGCAACCAGATCCTGAATGATCAGCCAGGAGACGACCGAGGCAAGTTGGATCCGGACGGCATCCTGGGAGTCCGGTGGGAAGGAATTCAGGAGACGGTAGATTGCATCTTCCACGCTGGACGCATGCAGGGTGCCGATGACCAGATGGCCGGACTCGGCCGCGTTGAGGGTCAGCCGCATGGTCTCGGGATCGCGGAGTTCGCCGACAACGATCACATCCGGGTCTTCCCGAAGAATGTCAATGAGCCCCTGGTAAAAGGATGGCATGTCCACGCCAAGTTCCCGCTGCTGGATGACGCACTTCTTGGACTGAAAGCGATATTCGATGGGATTTTCCAGCGTGATGATGTGCCCCAGCCGGCTGGCGTTTATCTCATCGATAACGGCGGCGATGGTGGATGTTTTTCCGACGCCCGTAGCCCCGCAGAACAGGACCAGTCCTGATTCCAGCGAGCTGATTTCGTGGAGGCACGGATGGAGGTTCAGATCGTCGATCGTGGGAGGATTCCCCGGGAGGATGCGAACGGCCAGGCTCAGTCCGCGGCTGTTGCTGAATATGTTGATGCGCAGGCGGGCCCGGAAAAGGCTTGTGGCAAAGTCGACAGAGAGGCGCTCCTGGAGCGCCTGGAGCTGTTCCGGGGAGAGGATCTTGCGGACGAGATCATCGATATCCCGTGCGCCCCAGAGTTGCGCGCCGTAGAAATTGATCCGGCCGTGCTTCCTGTAGGCCGCCCGATGGCCGGGGATGATGTGAACATCGGAGGATCCTTCCCGGATGGCCTGCTGAATCGTTTCCTCGAAACGCTTCATGATGTCCTCCCAACTGACATGTCGGCTGTGCATCAAAGCTGTGCGGGATAAGAAAAACCGGGTTGGCTGGTGTCGGCCGTGTTCTCCCGGAGGTGTCGCGAATAGCCGTGACTGCTTGTAATAGCAGGAAAACAATTGCAAAACCTCGGGCTGATTGCAAGGGAAAATGTAATGCTGGAAGCGTGAACGCTCCGGTAAGCGGTATTGTTCGTGCCGGGTCGGTGTGGGAGTTTTTCGTTGACTTTGCCGGATCGAAAAATTATGGATGCACCCGTGCCGCGTGACGCGACGATAAGGGAAACAATGGGCCAACTTCTGGAAATACGAAACCTGCATGTCTGTTACGGGAACGTGAAAGTCCTGCATGGGATCGACCTGTCCGTGGAGGAAGGGGAGATCGTTTCGCTGCTCGGGGCCAACGGTGCGGGAAAATCGACGACGCTCCTGGCCGTCAGTGGTCTCGTCCGCTCTTCCGAGGGGACGATTTCCCTGGACCGGGATGCCATCCAACGGCTTCCCGCTCACGAGGTTGTAAAGCGCGGGATTACCCAGGCACCGGAAGGCAGGCGGATCTTTGGAACCCTGACGGTGGACGAGAACCTGACGCTGGGCGGCTTCGTCCGTTCGGATAACGAGGGAATCGAAGAGACCCGCGCCTGGGTGTACCGGTTGTTTCCCGTACTCGGTCAGCGCCGGGAACAACTCGGCGGGACGCTGTCCGGGGGAGAGCAGCAGATGCTCACCATCGGGCGGGCCCTCATGGCGAAGCCAAGGATTCTTCTTCTCGACGAGCCTTCGCTCGGCCTGGCGCCTCTTCTCGTCCAGACGATCTTTCAGACCATTCGGGAAATCAATCGGGCCGGACTGACGGTCCTCCTTGTGGAGCAGAACGCCCGGGCGGCCCTGAAACTGGCCCACCGCGGATATGTGATGGAACTGGGGCGTATCGTCCTGGAGGATTCGGCTGCGAACCTGCTTGCCAACCAGGATATTCAGAAGGCCTACCTCGGGGGAAGTCACGCCTGACGAGGCCGCACGGAACCGGGAAAGCATGCTCTCCCGGCTGCGGAAAGGGCGTGATGCGGGGGACGCTCACAGAAGCGCGGATTCTTTTCAGATTGGGAGACAGCCTGCCGCCGGCGGGCGTGTCAGGGAGCCATGGACGACATCCGCTCCGAGCTGAAAATCGCCCTCTACCGAAAAGGGGCGGCCCTCCTGGGATTCGCGGATCTTCGGGATCTTCCATCCGGCTGCAGGATGGACCTGCCGATCGGCCTTTCCATTGCAGTGCCCCTCGAGCCGGCGGTCGTTTCCGGCATCGGGGCGGGACCGACACAATCCTATTTTGAGGAATACGGACGGGTCAACCGGATCCTGGCCGAACTCGGCCTGGCCGCCGCGGAAATCCTTGCCGACAGGGGATGGGAGGCCGTTCCCGCGGAGCCGACCCGGGAAGTCTTTTCCTCCGACTTCCGGACACCTCTTCCCCACAAGACCGTCGCCACCCGCGCGGGGCTGGGCTGGATCGGCCGCAACGCCCTTTTGATCACGGAGCCCTACGGTTCCGCGGTCCGTCTCATGACGGTCCTTACCGATGCTCCCTTTACGGTCTCTCCTCCGGTCGAAACGTCCCGCTGCGGGACCTGCAGGCTGTGCGTGGATACATGCCCCGGCCGGGCGCCGCGGGGAGAAGAATGGCAGGCAGGACTGGACCGGGATGACATCCTGGACGTCCATGCCTGCTATACCGCCGCCCGTGATCTCTCCGGCCGGGCGGGCATCGGCGCCACCACGATCTGCGGCATCTGCATCGCCTGCTGTCCCTGGACGAAGCGTTACCTGAAGCAGAGTCTCCGTACCGGCCGGCCCGGATAGGAAGCTTCTTTCGAAGAAATCACTGTTCCTTCACGGATTGGCGTTGGCGGACCACACGAACCGCCCGTCCTGGATCTTCATCATGACGGCGCTCTTGATCGGGTCCCCCGAACCTTCCCGGAACTGCATGATCCCGGTGACCCCGTCGTATTCGGGGATCCTGGCCAGTGCGTCCCGCACGGCCTGGCGGTCCAGCCTGCCCGCCGTCCGGAGGGCCTGCCAGAGAAGGCCGAAGGAGTCGTAGGTCAGGGCGGCCACATCGTCGGGCAGGACGCTATACGCTTTTCTGTAGGACTCCACAAATGCCCTGGCAGACGGCGTTGCCATTTCCACGGAAAAGTGGGTGCTGAAATAAATGCCGTCGCAGTCTTTCCCGCATGATTTCAGAAGATCCGCCGTACCCCAGGAGTCGCTGCCGAGGAATGGGGCATGAATCCCGATCTTCCTGGCCCGCCGGATCTGGTTGGGAACTTCCGTGTAATGATTGGGGAGGAAAATCACGTCCGGCCCGGCATTTTTGATTTTCATCAACGGGGTGGTGAAGTCCTTGTCACCGGGGTCATAGGATTCAAACGCCACGACCTTCCCTCCCTTTCTAAGGAAGACGTCCCGAAAGACCTCCGCGATGCCTCTGCTGTAATCCGACGAACCGTCAAAAAGGACGGCGGCCGTTTCGGCCTTTTCCTCGTTGCGGGCGAATTTTGCCAGGACCTGCCCCTGGAACGGATCGATGTAGCAGGCCCGGAACACGTATTTCTTGGGCCCCCCCGTTTTGGCATCCAAGGTTGTTCTGGGAGTGGTGGATGAAGGCGATATGAGGACGGTCCCGGCGATCTCGGCGGCATCCGAGGCGGGGATCGCAAAGCGGCTTTCGTTGGGTCCGACGATGGCCACGACCTTGTCGCTGTCGATCAGCTTCCTGGCCGCCGCGGCCGATGCCTCCGCCTGGCCGCCGCTGTCCGCAACGAGGAGCTCGACTTTGTATTTCCTGCTCCCGATCACAAGGCCTCCTCCGCTGTTGATTTCCCGGACGGCCAGCTCGGCGGCGTTTCTGCAGGAGATGCCCACTGCGGAGGATTCGCCCGTCAGTTCCGCAATCAGTCCGATCCGGAGATCCTTCAGCTTGCCGTCGCCGCCGCAGCCGGCCAGGAGCAGCACGAGCGAGAACAGCATCGCGGATGTAAACACCTTCTTCATGAGCGGCATCCTCCCTGTCTATCGGGTTGTGCCCATTTTGATAAAGGAATGTCCGGTGCGAATCAAGGAGAATAACTGCCGGCGGGGCTCCGGGGACGAGGGCGAGGCCGCCTCCCTGACGGCGGTCGAATGCAAGGAACCCCTTGTGCGCCCCGGAGGGCGATGATAAGGAGAAAACCGGCCTTCCGCCGGCCTGTTTCCCGTTTTGGCAGTTCTCCCTTCCTGACGTGTCGCGAGGTTTATGGACAACCAGAAGAAGGCCTATGGGTACGCCCTGGCAACAGTGCTGCTTTGGTCGACGGTGGCCTCGGCATTCAAGATCACTTTGCGCTACCTGTCGTTCCTGGAGATGCTTTTCCTTGCGTCCCTGACGTCTGCGGCGGCGATCTTCGGGATTCTCTGCATCCAGGGAAAACTGCGACTACTCAGGGGCATGACCCGTCGGGAATGGCTCCATTCGGCGATCCTGGGATTGCTGAACCCGTTTGCCTATTACCTGATTCTCTTCAAGGCCTACGACCTCCTCCCCGCCCAGGAGGCCCAGCCCCTGAATTACACCTGGCCCATCATGCTGGTTCTCCTGTCCGCCCTGATTCTTCGCCAGAAGATCCGCACTGCGAGCTTGTTCGCAATCCTCCTCAGTTTTGCCGGGGTTCTGGTTATATCCACCCGGGGGGATCTCCAGAGTCTCCGGTTCACCAACCCGACAGGTGCGGCCCTGGCCCTCTCCAGTTCCATCCTGTGGGCCCTCTTCTGGCTCTTTAACGTAAAAGATGCCCGGGACGAGGTTCTCAAACTGTTCCTCTGCTTCATTTTCGGTACGGCCTATACACTGGTGGCCCTCGCCCTGTTTGCTCCCCTGCGCGAGCCATCGCTTCCGGGTCTTCTGGGTGCATGCTACATAGGCCTGTTCGAGATGGGCATTACCTTCGTCCTCTGGCTGAAGGCCCTGACCCTGTCCCGGAGCACCGCCCAGGTGGGCAACCTGATCTATCTCTCCCCTTTCGTTTCCCTTTTCTTCATTGCCGTGACGGTCGGCGAGCCGATTCTTCCTTCCACGGTTTTGGGACTGTCTTTCATCGTGGCGGGCGTGGTTCTCCAGCAACGCTTCTCATGACTCCGGAACCCGCTTCCGGAGAAGGATAACCTCCCGGGCGGGTTATGACAATTTCTTGACAAATGACCGGAATCAAGTTAGCAAAGATACGCTTTACCAGTGCCCGCAGTTCATGGGGATGGTCTTTCGGTACCGGACCCTCAGGCTCTCGGCAGAAGCGCTCGTCTTGATCCGGTGTTCGGTCCGGAGGGGGGTTTCAAACACAACATTCGAAGATGTGCGGCCGTCAGGTCGGAGGGTATAATTGCACGATCCCTTCATATCGCACAACCCCCCTGTTTCTTTTGTTATTTCCCCTGTTCTGTTCGCTTGGCCCGTTTCCGCAGCGGGTTGTTTCCCTTTTCGTTTCGACCGTACAACCGATGTCCCGATCCACTCGGGAAGGCATGCGCCGGGATTCCTGTCCGCGGCGCTGAACATTGGTAGCGAATACTTTGGAAAGGAGGGGGTAACGTGTATTTCGCAACGGAAGTGTTAACGCAGTCGAGTGAGCTCCGGAAGAAGTGGGAGGACGAGGTCCGGAAGGTGATCTCCAAGAACGCCGACCAGAAGCCCGAGGCGCTCTGGTCCACCGTCTCGGATCTTCCCATCCGGCGGCTCTACGGGCCCGAGGACATCAAGGACATGGACTTCGTCCAGGACATCGGGTATCCGGGCCAGTTTCCGTTCCTCAGGGGCAACCAGGCGACGGGGTACCGGGGGAAGTACTGGACGTTCCGCATGTTCTCCGGCATGGGGGACGCCAAGACAACGAACCAGCGGTGGCATCTCTTGCTCAAGGAGGGACAGACGGGGCTTTCCACGGCCTTCGACTTCCCGACCCTGATGGGGTATGACACCGATTCGCCGAAGGCCCGCGGGGAATGTGGAAAGTGCGGCGTTGCCATCGACACCCTGGAGGATTTTCTCCAGCTCGTCGAAGGTATCCCCATGGACCGGGTGACGACGTCCATGACAATCAACCCGCCGGCGACGGCCCTCTGGGCCATGTACTGCGCCGCCGCTGAGATCAGGGGGATTCCCCTGAACAAGATCGGCGGGACGATCCAGAACGACATGCTGAAGGAGTTCATCGCCCAGAAGACCCTGATGTGCCCTCCCGAGCCGTCGGTCAAACTGATCAGCGACACCGTCGAGTTCGGCACCAAGCATGTCCCCCGGTGGAACACCATCTCCATCAGCGGCTACCACATCCGGGAGGCCGGCGCCACGGCCGTGCAGGAGCTGGCTTTTACTCTCCGGGACGGCATGGAGTATGTGGAGGATGTCATCCGCCGCAAGGGGCTCGATGTGGATTCCTTCGCGCCGCGGTTGTCCTTCTTCTTCAATTCCCACATCGATTTCTTCGAGGAGATCGCCAAGCTCAGGGCGGCCCGGAGGATCTGGGCCAAGGCCATGAGGGACCGTTACAAGGCCAAGGACGAGCGGTCCTGGTGGATGCGGTTTCATACACAGACGGCGGGCTGCTCCCTGACAGCGCAGCAGCCCTATAACAACGTCGTCCGCACGGCCACGGAGGCTCTGGCGGCCGTCCTCGGCGGGACCCAGTCGCTCCACACGAACTCCCTCGACGAAGTGCTCTGCCTGCCCTCCGACCACGCGGTCCAGATCGCGCTCCGGACCCAGCAGATCATCGCCGAGGAAACAGGTGCGGCCAACACCATCGACCCGCTGGCAGGCTCCTACTTCATCGAGGCCCTGACGAACGAGATGGAGGAGAAGGCCTGGGAGTACATTCACAAGATCGACGAGATGGGCGGCATGGTCGCCGCCATCGAGAAAGGGTATCCCCAGCTGGAGATCGCCGACTCGGCCTACAAGTACCAGCGCCAGATCGACGCCGGGGAGAAGATCATGATCGGTATCAACAAGTACGTGACTGCCGATGAAGCGCCCATCCCGTTCCTGGAGATCGACGACAGCGTCGAGAAGGAGCAGATCGAACGCCTCAGCGCCGTCCGCCGGAAGCGCGACAACAAGACCGTGAAGCGCTGCCTGGACGACCTCAAGGGCGCCTGCAAGAAGGGCGAGAACGTCATGCCCTACTGCATCGAGGCCGTGAAGAATCTGGCCAGCGTGCAGGAGATCTGCGACGTCTACCGCGAAGTGTTCGGTGAATACCGCGATCCGGGACTCTACTAACGAGGAGGGAGGGACAGTTCAATGGCAGACAAGAAACTGCGAATCATGGTTGCGAAACCGGGCCTGGACGGTCATGACCGGGGAGCCCGCGTACTGGCCCGCTGTTTCCGCGATGCGGGTTTTGAAGTCATCTATACGGGCTGCCATCAGACGCCCGAACAGATCGCTGCGGCGGCCATCCAGGAAGACGTGGACATTGTCGGACTGAGCTGCCTGTCGGGAGCCCACCGTTATCTGTTCCCGGCAGTGGTGACGCTACTGAAGGATAAGGGTGCGGACGATATCACCGTCATCGGCGGCGGGATCATTCCGGACCAGGATTTCAAACTCATGTTTGATGCCGGCCTCAAGGCGATTTTTACGCCGGGGGCCACGCTCGACAGCATCGTAGAATGGATCAACACGAATGTTCAACCAAGGGCATGACATCATGGAAAAAGTAAAAAAAATCAAGGCGGGGGACGTACGGACGGCCTCCCGCCTCATCCGTCACCTGGAAGACGGCGTTGACGAGGCCCGTGCTACCATCAAGCACATCTTCCCCCTCACCGGAAAGGCCCACGTGATCGGTATCACCGGCTCGCCCGGGGCGGGAAAGAGCACCCTGGTGGACGGCCTTGTCGAGTGTTTCCGGAAGCGGGATAAAACAGTGGGCGTCCTCGCCGTGGATCCCACCAGCCCTTTTACAGGGGGAGCCATCCTGGGCGATCGGATCCGCATGCAGCGACATGCGGAAGACCCGGGCGTCTTCGTCCGCAGTCTGGCAACCCGGGGCGCCCTGGGCGGCCTGGCGAAAGCCGTCGGCGACTCTATCCACGTCATGGACGTCATGGGGATGGACATGGTGATTGTGGAGACCGTCGGCACCGGCCAGCAGGAAGTGGACATCATCAACCACTCCCACACGGTTGTCGTGGTGCTGATTCCGGGGATGGGAGACGAGATTCAGGCCATCAAGGCGGGGATCATGGAAATCGCCGATGTTTTCGTGATCAACAAGGCCGACCGGGAAGGCTCGTCGAAACTGCGGCGGGAACTCATGGCCATGCTGGACATGGCGCCGCCGAATACATTCCCTGGAGGCTGGCGGCCACCCATCCTCCGGGTGGAGAACGCCTTCGAGCCGGATGGATTCGGAAAGAGCCTGGAGGAAATGACAGCCACGATCGAGGAGCACTACAATCACCTGGTGAAACACGACCTCCTGGGTTCCCGGATCCGGCGAAAGGCAGTGGTGGAGCTCAATGAGGCCGTTCGTACGTGCGTTCTCGAACCGGTTTTGAAAGGACTCGTCGCTTCCGGAGAAATGGATGGGATGGTCGAGAAGCTCCTTAAGAAAGAGTCCGATCCATACACCCTGGCGGAAGAGATTGCCGGGCGGTTCCTGAAAAGCTTGGACTGAGCGGTTCCGTCCGGATGAAGACGATGGTAAACCCGGGGTTTCGCCCGCGGAGGGAGCGCCTCCCGGAGGGATCCCGGGTTTTTTCTTCCAGTTGCGATGTGTCGCCGCCTTCCGGTCATGGAACGGGAGGGCGAAGGAGATGAGCCTGTGAGCAACGACCGAATCACGGAAGCCGCATCCCGGTTCAACCGGGGACTGGTGATGGTCCTGACGGGAAACGGAAAAGGAAAGACCACTTCCGCCATGGGGCAGGCCCTGCGGGCTGTCGGACACGGACGGAAGGTTCTCGTGATCCAGTTCATGAAAGGCAGAAAGTATGGGGAGGTCCTGGCGGCGGAGAAGCATCTTCCGGGGATCACGATCGTCCAGAGCGGCCTCGACAGTTTTGTCATGCGGGACAATCCGGCGCCGGTGGACGTAGAACTGGCACGGCAAGGGCTGGAGATGGCCCGCGAGGCCCTGACCGCCGGCACCCATGACATGGTGATCCTCGACGAGATCAACGTAGCCATCGATTTCAAGCTGATCCCTCTGCCGGACCTGCTGGACCTGATAAGGAACAAACCGCCGGAGGTGGACCTGATTCTAACGGGCCGTTACGCGCCTCCGGAGATCGTGGAACTGGCCGACACGGTGAGCGAGATCCGGGAGGTCCGTCATCATTACAGCAAGGGGATTAAGGAGAGAGCCGGCATCGAATACTGAGACGACCTCGGAACAAGCCCGGATGCTGCGTTGCGCTTTCCCCCTCGTCACTGCGGCATACGAAAAAGTACGCCTCGCTCCTTGGGGCTTGCGCGCCTTGCCTGCGAGCCTTTTGCGACGTCGTCCATGCGGAGTTTCAGAGACTACGGAGATAGGTTATTCACGGCTCGGGACTTCGGGCGCCTTGCATCCGACCATTTTTGAACAGCCCGGAAATGCTTTTGGTAACTGAAAGCGTGTCGCTGTGTCCAAAGAACTGAGTAAGTCAATCCCTCCGTGGCTCCGGCGTATGAAGACCGCCCTCCGCAGGGGAGGGGCAACGGAGGTACGGCCGATTTCCGTTGAGTCCATTGTCGTGGACGAGCGGGTTCGTCTCAAGTGCCAGGTGCCGCTCTGCAACAGCTACGGCCGCAACTTCACCTGTCCCCCCTATCTGCCCCCGGTGTCTCAGTTCCGAGAGATGCTGTCCCGTTTTGCGGATGCCTTACTTGTCCAGGTATCCGCCGAAGGTCCGTTTGATCCGCCGGAAGACGTGTTTGTTTTCGCCGGACGGCTTCACAATCTGATGAACCGGGCGGAGCGGATGGCCTTTGAGGAAGGATTCCGTTTTGCCGCAGCGCTGATCGGAGGGTGTTGCCGGCTGTGCGACGAGTGCGCGGCCGTCAGGCCCGGAGAACCCTGCCGACACCCGTTCAAAGCGAGGCCGTCCATGGAGGCCATGGGAATCGATGTTCTGGCCACCCTGGAAAAAGCCGGCCTGCCCGGGCGGTTCCCCGTCCGAGACCGGGTCGACTGGACAGGGCTTCTTTTGATCTGAACAGGCAGCTCGATTTGTTCAAACCACAAGGAGAATTTTTATGGCCATCTTGAAGGAAGGGGGAATTCCCATCGGCAGGATGCTGTTCATCCCGCGGGAGGGGGACCTGAAAAAAGAAGACCTGGAGATCGAGTCGAACGGCCAATATTCACTGATCGAGCGGCCCGACTGCTTTGTCATCAAAAACGGCGAGTGCTGCCGGAGCATTCTCGTGAAGGTGAGCCGGAAGGAGTAGAAAACCCTGCAAGGCAAATCCGCTGAGGAGTGGGTGCCGTTCCGGAAAACGGCATGAAAGAGGAAAGCCCCCGGATACCCCGGGGGCTCTTTTGCGTTCATGTCGCTGACAGGGTCATGCGGGGCAGTCCGCTCCGCCGGCGGTTCCTCACGTGACTTTATCGGTCTGATCCGCCGGGGGATCCTTCAGATTCTCGACGTTATGGCCGAATGGCAGCGACGCCGCCTCTTCACGGTCTGAGAAGATCAGTTCTGCAGCGATGCCCGCTGCATCGGTGATAATCTCCCGGCAGTGAAGGGCATGGTCCCGGCATAGCCAGGCGTCGTGCCACTTCGACGTGAGGTCGCGGCAGCAGGTGTAGCCGTACTTGTCCCGGAACCGGTTTGGAATCTGGTTAAAGAGGCGGTAGAGCCCGGGTTTTCCGTAAAGCTCCTGGTTCGCCTTTCTGACCGCATCTTTCGGATCCGCCCCTTCGGGAAGGCTGCTGCGGCCGTGGGCGGCCCCGACGGCGATGACCGCACCCGTGATGGCGCCGCATGTATCCCCGTACAGACCAACCCCGCCACCGAAGCCGGATGCCACTTTCTTGGTTTCCGGCGACAGCCCTGTGTCCACCAGCGTCAAAACCGCTTCCGCTACGCACTCCGCGCAGTTGTAGCCCAGTGTAAAGTTCTTGCGGGCCCGCTGGCGGATCGCATCAATTTTTTCTTCTCTTGTCATCGAAAGCACCCCTTCCCCAGCCGCCGGACGGCATCCGCCGGCTTACTTCAGACTGCTCAGGATGTCCCGGGCGATGATGACCCGCTGGATCTGGTTGGTACCCTCGTAGATCGAGGTGATCCGGACATCCCGGGCAAAACGCTCAATGGGAAATTCCCGCGTGTAGCCGTATCCGCCCATGATCTGCAGGGCGTTGTAGCAGGCCCGTTCCGCCGCTTCCGTGGCATAGTATTTGGCCATGGAGGCCTGGCGGGCGAAGAACCGGCCGTTCTCTTTCTGGAATGCGGCATTCATCAGGAGCAGCCTCGCCGCCTCGAGTTCCGTGTAGGACTCGGCGATCATCCACTGGATAGCCTGGAAATTCGAAATGGGCTGATCGAACTGTCTGCGTTCCAGGGCGTATTTCGCAGCGTATTCGATGGCTGCCTGGCCGATCCCCAGGCCCAGGGAGCCGATGCCGATCCGGCCGCCCGCGAGCTCGCCCACGGCGGTCCGGAAACCGTCGTTGGGTTTGCCCATCATGGCATCCTTGGGGATGCGGCAGTCCTCGAAGATCAACTCGTTGGTGATGGACGCGTGCTGGCCCATCTTGTGCTCGGCCCGGCCCACGGTGAAACCCTTGAGCCCGTTTTCCACGAGGAACGTGCTGATGCCCTTGCCTTTGGGGGCGGACTTGTCCGTCACGGCCCAGACGACGAAAACGCCGGCGTATTCGGCGCTGGTGATGAACATCTTGTTGCCGTTGAGGACCCACTCGTTGCCGTCCAGAACGGCGGAACAGCGCATTCCGGCAGGGTCGGAGCCGGCTGTCGTCTCCGTGAGACCGAAGCCGCCGGCGTAATACTCGCCGGAACAGATCTTCGGGATGTACTTTTGCTTCTGTTCTTCCGATCCGATGGCCTGGATGACCTCGCAGACCATGTTGTTCACCGACATGGTGACGCCCGTCGATGCACAGGCCTTTCCGATCTCCGTCACGGCCAGGCTGAAGGCCACGACGCCGGCTTCCGATCCGCCGTAATCGCCTTTCACGTTGATGCCCATGAGGCCGAGGCCGGCCAGTTTCCGCAGGTTGGCACAAAAAGCCGCCCGGTCGTCCTGTTCGTCCAGCTTGGCTGCCAGGGGTTCCAGTTCCGTCTTGGCGAAGTTGCGCGCCGTATCCTGAATAATTCTTTGTTCTTCCGTGAGATCTAGATTCATCGTTCCTTCCTTCCCTCTGAAATGTATTACGCGCCGGCGTCCGCCGGTCAGGGCGGATCGGGCGGGGCGCCGGATCATGCGCAGTCTCTTGAATGTGCGGGAAGGCGGGATAAACCCGCCTTCCCGGTCAATTGGTGCTGACATCCGGCGTCCGGGTCATGTGACTGCCCGCCGCCGGCCGGTGCCAACATCAGGCCCCTTTGTCGATGATGGCCTGAATTGCGGGCGTATAATCGGTCTTCGCGGGCAGGAAGATCAACTCCGGATCGACGAACTCGCGGAGCACGAACAGCTCCCTGTAGGTCGGATGCGGAGTCTCACCCTTGACATTCGACACATTGAGCTCGAAGCCGCAGTTTTCCTTGACCTGCTCCACCGTGACGCCCGGATGATGGGTCTCCAGGTAGATGATCCCCTCTTTGTCGAAACGGTAAACGCCCATGTTGGTCACGACGGCGGTGGGACCGCAGTCTGCAAAGGCCGTATTCTTCCAGACTTCCTTTTTGGGCTTCCACTCGTTGGTCTTGAAGTCCCAGCACCACCAGCCGGGGGTGGTCGTATAGTCGTTCCGCTCCAGGAAGCGCCGTTTTTCCTGGAGAATGATGTAGGCAGTCCGTTTGGCCATGGTCCCGATGTCGGAGTTTCCACCGGACCCGGTGAAGCGGTGGGAGGGTGCAAAATAGTCTCCGATGGAGGTCACGTTGACGCCGCCGTACTTGTCGATGGCTGCGCCGCCGAGGAACCCGAGTGTGACATAGCCCTGCTGCAGGTAGTATCCGAATGTGTCGACGAGGCCGCCCAGGGTGGAGCTCATGTTGGCCGCCCGTTGGTCGCAGACGGACATGGGGACGTGCATCGTCTTGCCGTCGCAGATTCCCGATTCGTAGATCAGGGTCGCATTCGGCGCGTTCGTGAAGTTGGCCGTCATGATGCCCACCATGGGGAGCCCCGTTCCGGCGAACACGATATCGTCATTCCGAACTTCGTGAGCCACGGCGATGGCCATCAGCTCCGGAAGAATGAACTCTCCCGGTTTCGCGAACTCATTGGGAATCAGATCGATCAATTCCATCAATTCTTCCATTGATTTTGCCATGTTTCGTATCCCCCCTTTCTTTTAGTAACCGCTGCGTGCCACGGACAAGGGCATCTTCATCCTGGGTGCCGGTTTCTTTCCTCTCATCATGCGGACGCTGTAACCGGTGGTGCTGTCCGCCTTCAGGTCCAGGAGCTTCTTGGCACCCAGCTTGACGACGAAGTCTTCCCAGCTCTTGGGACCGAAGACCCACTCATCGAGCCATTTCTTCAGGTCATCGGGGTTCCGGGAGGCCTTGTCCATATCCCGCATGAAGGGCGCATCGTAGTCGTAGTAGAAGGGGACCGAGCTCGGGAAGGCGCCCCAGGGGCACTCCACGACGGCGTCCACAACGAAGTAGGGGATCTGGTTCGTTTCGGGAAGTTTTCTCATTTCCGCTTCGGGGACGATCTCCTCGGCGATGATGACGACCTTGTCGCAGGCGAAGGAGATCTCCTTGTCGATGGTGCCGACGCCGCGCCAGCGGGCCGTTCCCTTGTCGCCGGCCTGGGCGACATGGATGATGGCCAGCTCGGGTTTGGCTGCCGGCAACAAAATGGTGTCACCCTCTCCCCAGAAGGGTTCCTCCATCTGGATGAACTTCTTCTTGGCGATCTTGGGGTTCTTTCCGTCCCGCATACCCGCCTTGCCGAGGGCGTCATACTTGGGATTGTACAGGTCGGATCCCAGAGGTGCGGAGTAGGGAATAAAGGGCGCTCCGATGGCGCCGGCCAGGAACCGCATGGCCATGGCGCCGTGGGAATAATCCTCCAGAATGACCTTACCGGCCTTGTAGTGCCGTTCCAGGTTGATGTCGATCTTGCCGGCCATTTCCCCCCAGCCCATCCAGTCGGTCTCATAGATCTTCATGGCGTTGACGGAGTTGAGGAGCCACGTACACACACCGCCGTGCCGGTCGATGACATGAATGTCCTTGATGCCCTGACGCACCGTTTCCCAGGCGAATGCGAAGGGGTTCCGGTTGAAGCCCGTGAACCCGCTGAACGCGCAGATGACCCCGTTGTGCATGTACTTCTTGACCGCTTCCTCCAGCGACAGGATCTCCGCCTTTTTCGATTTCCCGCGAATTCTTGCCATTGTTACCTCCTTTTCAGTGCAATGATAAACCCCCTTGAATTTACAAAAAACTCATCAGAACAGACAGGTTCTCTGTTACGTGCGCTCACCTCCCTTCTTCGGAAAAAAACAGACGATGATTGGATATACGTGGAAAGACACCGTGTCGAGCGGTGATGCGAAGATCGTTCCGCAACGGATGCGAGAGGAGCGGCATGAAGAGATCCCTTGGGCCTCTCAGGGCGAACTCCTGTTGAATGGTGCAACTGTCTATGTCAGAGGTTGAGGAAACGGCGATCCGTCTATCCTCCGGCCGACCGGTTGTCCCGGTTCTGGTGCAGTGCCGGAGGATGGACATGACGGGATGAAAGTTGCCTTAGGGTATAAGGGATCGGCCCCTTCGGTGTCAAGAAATAATTGGGGACGTTTCCAGGGGTTGAGGCCTTCCTGGGGCCTTTGCGGCGGGTCGATGGAAAGACGCGATGAGCCGACGGTCAGGACGGCCGGGGAGCCATTTCTGCCAGAATCTCTTCCAGGTATGACGGCGGGAGCGATTCGCCGATCGTTTCCATGTCCGTCTCGAGGACTTCACAGAGAGCCAGCGCCAAGCCTTCGTACATAATCATCAGATGGTGGAGGGCCTCTTCCACTCGCTCCTCCAGGAGGGCTTCCTCGAGGGTCTCCCGGATGAAAGGGTCTCCCGCCAGGTCCAGGGAGGACCGGCCCAGGATTTCCAGGTAGCGGGACGGGGCTTCGTCACTGCTGTAAAGGATCGCCATCTGCCTGAAGGCCAGATAACAGTAGATCGCCCGCTGGGTGACGTCTTCTTCGTTGAGCATGTCAACCTCCGTCGGGAGCGGCATAAAGGCGGTCTCCCCTCCGGCTCCTGTCGAAGCAGTGTGCCTCCATGCCGGGGACGATCACCCGTACTGTGGGGATACCGGTTCCGCCGTCCGTCAGATCCACAGCGATCACCCGATCCAGGCCGCGGTTCATGCACCTGGACATCAGAAGATGGACGTCGTCGAGGATGTCGTCTCTGAAATCGGCGTTCATGTCGCCCAGGCCGATCTGCCGGTAGCTGAAGAAGCGATAATCCTCCTCTTCCTCCCGGAAATAGGTGGAGCATCCTTCCTGCAGGCCCGCCAGCCCGCGCGTCTGAAGGAACAGGGCGCGGGTCGTCACGATTTCCAGCAGGGCCCGGGCCAGGGCCACACGGGGATCCAGGTGGGTTCCGAAACCGTCGATGGGGATCATGGAATCGTACTGCATATCCCTGGAAAAGGCTGCAATCGTGGGTACGCCGACGTCCGAGGTGATGTTTTTAGCCACGATTTCAATGCCTGCCTCGCAGAACTTTTCAATGATGTCGAGGAGGAAGGCGTTGCCGTCCGCCGCTTCAACCGACAGGGCGTCCAGGGCCTCGGCGCGGTATTGGGCGATGCTCCAGGCGTCGCGCTCGATCACCTCCGTGATGCCGTGCTCGATGGCCTCTTCGAGGGTATTGCCGGCGGCGATGCCATTGGTGTGGGTATGGATGACCAGGATGTCGTCCAGGTGAAAAGGATGAAAGACGGCACAGGCGGGCAGATAGACATCCTCGTTGCGCAGCAGGTCGTAGCCGCGGATCCAGAAGATGGGCCGGTCGTCGTCGTACTCGCTGGACTGTGAAAGGATCAGGTCAGGCGGGGGAAGGACGTTGAATTGCCGGGACAACCGGCGGTAACTGTTCCGGACCAGCCTTTCCCGGTGGACTTCGCGGAATTCGGAGGCGTGGCGCTCGACGGATTCCATCGTGAGGGATACCCGGGCCTGGATGGGCGTAATTCCCTTGCCGGTATGACGGGTTACGGATCCGTCCGGGCGGACCCTCCGGCAAGTGAAGACCGGAAGGCCGATGCGATCGTCTCGTTCGGCGTCCCGGATATCCAGCATCCCGACCTTCTCTTCCAGCCGGGTGATGAACGCCAGGGTCTCCGCCGGCGGTCGGGAGCGGTGGGTCTCCAGAATGTAAGCCTTGGGACAGGGTTTCAGAGAGAGGGGCGGCATCCGTCGTCTCCTGGTGGATCGGGGCTGCCGGAACGGAAAAACCCTCCCGCCGGCGACGGAAGGGAAGTCAATCTCAAATCGGACGGGCTGTCAACCGTTTTGTGGGGCCGTGTAAGCCGCTGTGCGCGTCATGGCACGGAAAACCGGCACCCGGAGCCAAAGCAATTGACAAACTGCCGGGGTTGTGAGAAAAATCCGAACCAGTCTTTTACTGGTAAAGCGCCTTTTTCCCCCTTCCCCAACATAGTTACGAACCGGACCTGCACGGGAGTGGAGCGTACAGGGCAAGTCCGGGGGAAATAAAAGGAGGACGAGATGGAGAAGGTACCGCAGAAACTGGATAAAACCAGACCAAAGTTTTACGCCGATGCCAAGATAGCCGGGTTCGGCGAGAGGAAACCCGATTATTCCGGCATGGGGAGAAAGATCAAAGGCCAGTTCAAGGGATTCCGGGAGGTGGTTTGCGTAGAGGCCTGCCGCACGCCTTACGGCGTTTTCGGAGGCTCCCTCAAGGGCTTCGATGCCCCTCAGTTGGGAGCGCTGGCGATCAAGGAGTGCCTGCGGCGGGTGAGCGGCAAGGTCAAGCCGGAGGACGTCGACTATGTCATCATGGGACAGGTGGTACCCGCCGGATGCGGGCAGGTGCCCAGCCGGCAGGCGACCCTGCTGGCGGGATTGCCCGAGTCCGTGCCGTCCATCACCGTGAACAAGGTCTGCTCCTCGGGCATCAAGACGATCGACCTGGCCGTTCAGATGATCCAGACAGGACGAGCCGAGATTGTCGTCGCCGGCGGCCAGGAAAGCATGTCGAACTGTCCGTATTCGCTGCCCGACATGCGCTGGGGGAGCCGCATGGGACTTCCCAACGGACGCATGGTCGATCTGATGGTCTATGACGGACTGTGGGACGCTTTCTACAATCGCCACATGGCCATCCACGGGTCGGAGACGGCCGATGAATTCGGTTTCACGAGACAGGACCAGGACGAGTGGGCGTTCACCTCGCAGATGCGGGCCGTGGAGGCCATGAAGGCCGGTCGCCTGGATGACGAGATATTCCCCGTGGAGATCAAGAAGGGGAAAGACGTGGCAGTCTTTGACAAGGACGAGGGACCCCGGACGGGTACGACCATGGACGGTCTGGCCAAGCTGCCTCCCGTCTTCAATCACAAGAGCACCGTAACGGGGCAGCTCGGCAGCGTGACGGCGGGCAACGCGCCGGGCGTGAACGACGGCGGAGACGTGTGCATGCTCATGAGTGCCGAGAAAGCGAAGGAACTAGGCTTGAAGCCCCTTTTCACGATTCTCGGTTATGCGGAGGTCTCCCAGCCGACCAAGGACATCGCCACCGTCCCGGGACTTTCCATCAAAAAAATCCTCGAAGAGAACGATCTGAAGCTCGATCAGGTGGATCTGATCGAGATCAACGAGGCCTTTGCGGCCGTCGTTCTCGTCAGTGCCCGGAGCATCCTGGGCATGTCCAAGGAAGACATGATGAAGAAGGTCAACGTCAACGGGAGCGCCATCGCTTACGGCCATCCCATCGGGGCTACCGGGGCCCGGATCCTCATGACCCTCGGATATGAACTGAGGCGGCGTGGTGGCGGCCTCGGCGTCTGCGGCATCTGCTCCGGCCACGCCCAGGGAGACGCCATGCTGATCCGGGTGGACAAGTAAAAGGGAACCGGGGGGTACGATACGGTTCTCCATCCACAACGACATACCGGAAACGGCAGAAAAAGGAAGGAGCGGGGTTTTCATGCCTCGCCGTTTCTCAGGGGCTGCCGTGTTCCAGGGAAAAAACAAGGAGGGTAGGAGATGACGATTAAAACAATCGGTGTAGTGGGTGCGGGTCAGATGGGAAACGGAATTGCCCAGGTCGCAGCCTCTCCGGGCGGCCTGAATGTCATCATGAACGACATTGCCGAACCGTTCGTGAACAGGGGTTATGAAACCATTTCCAAGAATCTGGACCGCTTGGTGGCCAAGGAAAAGCTGACGGCGGACCAGAAGGCGGAGATCCTCGGCCGGATCAAAAAGAGCACGAACGTTGAGGATATGAAGGATGCCGACATTGTCGTGGAGGCGGCCGTGGAGCGGGAGGACCTGAAACTGGGGCTCTTCAAGAAGCTCGACGAAATCTGCAAGCCCGGCGTCATTCTCGCCACGAACACGTCGTCCATTCCGATCACCAGGATCGCAGGTGCTACGAAACGCCCCGAACTGGTTATCGGCATGCATTTCATGAACCCGGTGCCGGTCATGCGGCTCGTGGAGATCATCCGCGGCCTTGCCACTTCGCAGGAAACCTATAACGCCACCGAGGCCCTGAGCAAACAGTTCGGCAAGGTCCCGGTGGAATGCAACGATTTCCCGGGATTCGTGTCCAACCGCATCCTGATGCCCATGATCAACGAGGCGGTCTATGCCCTGATGGAGGGAGTCGGGCAGCCGAAGGCGATCGACGACATCATGGTCCTGGGAATGAACCACCCCATGGGGCCTCTGGCGCTGGCGGACCTGATCGGCCTGGATACCTGCTGGGCCATCATGGACGTCCTTTACAAGGGCTTCGGCGATTCCAAGTATCGGCCCTGCCCGCTTTTGAAGAAATACGTCGACGCCGGATACATGGGGCGAAAAAGCGGGCGCGGTTTTTACGATTACAGCAAGTAATGCGGCATCCGCACGCCGTTTCCTGAAGGGATTCCGGCCCCCTCCCCCGGCATGTCCGGGAGAGGGGGCTTCGGGACCGGCTGCCGTTCCGGAGCTGATCCTTGCAAGAAGCCGGGCCGTGGCTGATTCCGGCTTCAGGACGGGGAGGAACCATGGAGATCACCACCCGCAAGGAAAAAGATACGGTTGTTGTTTCCGTCCGCGGCCGGATGGACGCCCTTTGTGCTCCGGATTTCGACCGGGCCCTGGAGTGTTTCCTGGAAGAGGGAGCGAGCCGTTTCGTCATCGACTTCAGTGCCCTCGAGTACATCAGCAGCGCCGGCCTCCAGTGCATTCTGGCGGCGGCCAGGCAACTCGAGGAAGGGAAAGGGGAAATCTTTCTGGCCGATCTGAAAGGACCTGTCCGGGAAGTCTTTGAGATATCCGGCTTCGATACTCTTTTCCCGATCTATGATACGGTGGAAGCTGCATTGAACCCCGGCTGACGGCCTTCTGCCGGGCATTCGGATTCTGTATGCCGTCCATGAAACAACCTGCAACACTGGATTCCCTTCGGCCGTTCATGGCTTTTGTGTCGAACTGCCTGGTCCTGCGGGGCTTCCATCCCCACCGGGCAAGCGAGATTGAGCTAGCGGTGGAAGAGGCCCTGGTGAACATTTTTCGATACGCCTACCCTGAACGTCCCGGCGATGTCGAGGTCCGCTGCCGGGTTACGGCTGACCGGCAGCTCGTCATCGAAATCGAGGACGAGGGCGTTCCCTTCAATCTTCTGTCCATTCCCGATCCCGAATTATCCACGGAAATCAGCCGGCGTAAAGTCGGCGGACTCGGCATCTACTTCATTCGGAAGATGATCGACGACATTCGCTATCGCCGGGAAAAAGACCACAATGTCCTGACTCTGGTCGTCTCCCCGGAGAAGCCGGCCCCGTTCGCGGGCGAACCGGGATGCCGTCATTCCGGTCAACCCCTGTAGACCCGGAAGGAGCACCCATGGATGACCAGCGGAAGGTCCGTGTGGAGAAATATCTTCGGGAGTCGGTCCTCAACGATGTGGTCGAACTGGAGAAAAGGGTATGGAACCGGGAAGGGTACCGGGAAGTGAACGCACCGATGCTGTATTTCGAACTGGCCTACCTGACCAACGGGCTCGTTCTGACGGCGTTCGACGAGGGGATTTACCCGGAGGAGGAGCGGCGGCAGATGGCCCGGGAGGATTCCTGGTACGCCCAGGACCGGCCTATCGGATTCCTGGTGTGCTTTGCCGATTTCGACAAAAAGGGGCCGTTCTGGTACGGGGCCCGAATGGGCGTGGACCGGCTCTACCGGGACAAGAACATCGGAGAGGAACTGGTCAGCGTCCTTTACGAGTGCGCCAAGGAGCGGGGTATTTCGCGGATCCGCTGGACCTACGATCCGCTTGTCTCGCGGAACGGTTATATCTATATTCACCGCATGGGTGCCATCGTGCGGGAGATCGGGTTCAACTATTACAGCGCCGTCTTCACGAGCGACGAATTCAACCGGGCCATCTCAACGGACCGTTTCATCGTGGAGTGGCTCATCCAGACCGACCGTGTCCGCGAGCGGATCGAGCGGGGCATTCTGCCGGCCCTGGACGACACCTCGGAGATGACGGAAGAGAACATCGTCAACGCCATTGACCTGGACGAGGACGGGCTGGAGTGCCCCGGCGGGAAAACCCTCTTTCATCTCAACACGACCCCCCTGTTTGTGGAAATTCCCTACAACCAGGACAGGATCCTGAAGCAGGACCGCACCAAGGCCCAGCGTCTTCGTGATTATTGCCGCGCCCTGTTCATGCATTATCTGGCCAGGGGGTATATGGTCCGCGGATTCGTGGTTCGAAAGGAAGCCGACGGCCGGAGACGGCCCTTTTACAGGCTGGAACGTGAGTTGCGCTGGAAGACACTGAACATCTAGGGAGACGGCATGGGGGGATCCTCCCGTCGATGGATCCCACGGCCCGGAACGCCGGAAGGCGAATGACACGGAGATTATCGAGAGCAGGCAACCGGTGAAATTAAAAATACCCATCCGCACCAAGCTTCTCCTCGCCTTTCTGGGTTTGCCGGTGATCTCTCTGATGATCTTCGGCTATTTCGCATTCGGGGATATCCAGCAGATCGGGAACTACGCCCTGGATAGCAGTGCAGCCCTGGGGGACCGGGCCGCCAGTGACAGCGCCAAGGCCCTGGAAGAACTTGGAGAAGGCATTATCACACAGAAGGCGGCGGATGTAGCCCTTCAGTGCCGCATCTATCTGGACGCACATCCCGGCATCCGGCTGGATGAACTCAGAAAAAGGCCGGATTTTCAGAAAATCGCCGTCCAGTCCGTTGGGAAAACCGGTTATACTCTGGTCTTCGACCGCGAAACGGGGATGATGAGATTTCACCCCAATCCGGAGGTTGTTGACTTCGATCTTCGTCAGTGGCGGGACAAACTTCCCGATTTCTGGAAAATCTTCGAGAAGACCTTCGACGGGTCCTCCAACAGCGGCTACTACGACTGGCCCGACCTGGACGGCAGGATCCGGCGTAAATTCATGTCCATCGTGCCCGTTCGGGATTCCATGTTCATGGTCGCTGCGACAACGTATATCGACGAATTCTCCATCCCGGTAAAGGAAACAAAGAAGCGGATCGACGCGACGACCCATCAGATCAAGGAGCATGTCAATGAGACCCTGGACGATATCTATCGGAACTTCTTTGCGTTCCTTCTTTTCCTGATGCTTGTGGTCCTCGGCGTCGCCGTTTTCATCTCCCGCACGATTACCCGGCCCGTCCTTTCCCTGATCCGTGGCGTGAAAGCCATCGGGCGCGGAGAGATTGACCATCGGGTGGAGGTGCAGACAGGGGATGAGATGGAGGAACTGGCCGCGGCATTCAACCGGATGACCATGGACCTGCGGGAGCATATGTCGGAGCTGAAGCAGACCACGGCTGACCGGGAAGGCCTTCTCAAGGAACTGGAAATCGCCCGGGGAATCCAGCAACGGCTGATTCCGGAGCGGGCGCCCCGTATTCCGAATATTGATCTGGCAGCCAACAATATTCCGGCGAGGGAAGTCGGGGGTGATTTTTACGACTTCATCCCCGTTCTGGATGATTTGTGGGGGGTCGTCATCGCCGACGTATCCGGCAAGGGAATGCCGGCGGCCATGTTCATGGGGCTGTCCAGGACGGTCGTCCGGGCCAGCGCCACGGGAACGCTTGATCTGGCACACGCCATCCGGCAGGCCAACGAACTGATCTGCCGCGATTCCACGTCCGGTATGTTTGTCACTCTGTTTTATACGGTTGTCGAGCCGGGTCCGAAGCTCCGTTATGTGAACGCCGGCCACAACCCTCCGCTCCTGCTGCGGAGTGGGTCGGAGGAACCGGGCTGGCTGAAGGCCCGGGGCATTGCCCTGGGGGTGAAAAGGGACATCCATGTGCAGGAAATTGGACTGCCGCTGTCGGATGGAGATCTGGTGGTTCTGTACACCGATGGCGTTACCGAAGCGGTCAACGAAAACGACCAGCCCTTCGGCCTCGACCGGCTGGTCCGGGTCGTTCGGGAAAACCGGGATTTGTCCGCCGGGGAGATCATCATGAAAATCCAGGACGCCGTCATTGCGTTCGCCGGTGGGAGGCCCCAATTCGATGATATCGCCCTTGTCGTTCTTAAAGTCGTATAAATAGACGACGATCTCCACACCTTTGCGCGCCCAGTCGGCGCCCCTGAAACGTTTCCTCTTGTTTTTCAACGGTTATTAGAGTAAAAAATGGGCATATTTTCAGGGCAATTGTCTTTGAGAATAAGGAATGCCGATGAAGGATCGCTCAAACCAGTTGGCCAACCTGTTGGACATTGAGGATCACGATGCCGTCATCGGAGAGATCCGGCTCATTGCCTCTCTTTCCTTTCCCCAATTTGACCATGGGCTGCTCGATCGGGCTTATGGAGATATCGTCCGGCTTTTCAGCGGGGAATATCCAGGCTATCGCCACTCGAACGTAGATTACCATGACCTGAGTCATACCATGGCGGTCACCCTGGCCGTCACCCGTCTGATGCACGGGGCCATTGAAGCAGGTCATTCCTTCACGGAGAAGGAATTCAACATCGGTCTCGTCTGCGGGCTGATGCATGATACCGGCTATATCCAGAGAAGTGGCGATACGGAGGGAACCGGGGCAAAATACACGCTTGTTCACATCAACCGGAGCATCGAGTTCATGGTGCAATACTACCGGAACAACCCCATATTCCGGGAGGAACTGCCCTTCTTCAGCGATATCCTGCAGTGTACCGGCCTCAACACCAAGATCGGAGAAATTCAGTTCCGCAACGATAGCATCAAACTCCTGGGGCACATGCTGGGCACGGCGGATCTTTTGGGACAGATGGCCGATCGCCATTACCTGGAAAAACTGCTGGATCTTTATGCCGAGTTTATTGAAGCCGGAATCACGGCCTATTCGAGCCAGCTGGACCTGCTGGAGAAGACTCGGGGATTCTTTCAGATGACCCGGGAGCGGTTCCGGGAGGAACTGGGGGACGCGTATCTTTACAGTCGCTACCATTTCCGGAAACGATGGAATATCGATGAAGATCTTTACATGAAAAGCATAGAAAGGAACTTGAACTATCTGGACTATCTGGTGACTCACCGCCGGGACGAGTATGAGAAACACCTTCGCAGAATGCTCGTCAAGAGGGTGCAGAACTGACATGTCAGCCTGATCTCTTCTCCCGGATGAGAAAAGGCTTGCTTTATCCATATCGATGGGATAGAAGGCGACTCCGTTTTTTGGGGACAGACTCCTTGTCCGGGCGTCCTGCCCGGGCTGAAAAGCCGTGAGGAGGTAAATGAAATTGAGGAGATATGAGACAGTTTTCATCATCCATCCGGACCTGAACGACGAGGAAGCAACCGTGCTGACGGATCGCTATTGCGATATCATCGCGGCCTACAAGGGTGTTCTGGTCAAGGTGGACCGTTGGGGAAAGCGCAAGCTTGCGTACCTGATTCGCAAGCAGTCCAAAGGGACTTACGTCCTCCTGGATTATGCCGGGTCGAGTGCCGTCGTTTCCGAAATGGAGCGGAACTTCAAGATCGACGATCATGTCCTGAAATACATGACGATCCTGAAGAACGAGAACGTCAGCCTGAAGGATCTGGAGAAGGAAGTTGCCCAGAGCAAGGAAAAGGCTGCGGATTCGACAGGGGAATCGTCGGGGGCTCCTTCCGAGACAAGGGCTCCGCTGACGGTCGTTTCACCGGCATCATCGCAGGCTCAACCGGCGGCTCAGCCTACAGCTCAGCCTGCAGCTCCGCCGGCAGCCAAGGATCAGGGGGGGGAGTAAAGCCATGGCACATCCATCATCCGGAAGCCGGCCGTCCAGGCCGCACAAGAAGTTTTTCCACCGGCGCAAATTCTGCCGCTTCTGTACGGACTCCAATATTCAGATCGATTACAAGAATCCCTCCATCCTGCGGGACTTTGTCACCGAGCGGGGCAAGATCATGCCCAGAAGAATCACCGGGAACTGCGCCGGCCACCAGCGTGAGCTTACCGTGGCCATCAAGCGGGCCCGGACGCTGGCTCTCCTCCCGTTTGCGGTTCGAGAGGGCTGACGTCGGTCTCAGCCGGACTGACTGTCGGCCGGCAGAACGGGTCGTATGGAACGGGCGTTTTCCGGCTGCAGGCGGAAGGCTTGGGGAGGCGGTCTTGGAGGGAGTGCGTTGTTTGCAGGTTTTCTCTGGACCACGCTGGTCTATCTCGCCGCCTTTTTCCTGCCCTTTGCCGGATCGTTCCTGATCCCCCTGATGCCCCTGCCCGTCTTGTACCACTATCTGCTGAAGGGCCGGAGGCAGGGCCTGATCATCCTGGCCCTGTCGTGGAGTATCGTATTCGGCGCACTGCTGTTGGCGGGTGCGGAATCGTCGATGCCCCTTTTCCTTCTGACGGGCCTGGCTGGCGTTGTCCTGGGAGAGCTCCTGGGAAGAAGCCTCTCCCTTGAGAAGGTTGTCCTTTATCCGGTCCTGGTTTTCTTCACGACGGGCTGTCTTGTTTTTATCGTTCATGGCCTTCTGACGGGCCAGGCGCCGTTTGCTGTTCTGGAAGCCTATGTAGCCGCAGGTATTCAAGATAACCTCCGGGTTTACGGGATGCTGAGCCTGTCCCCGGAGCAGATCCAGGACATCCGGGATCAACTGCCGGAACTCATCCGCTTCTTCTCCTCCGTTGTTCCGGCTTTTGCCATCGTAATGGCGACCCTCGTTCTCTGGCTCAATGTCCTGGCCGGCGGTTTTCTGATCCGGCAGCAGGGGGGAGCGTATCCCGATTTCGGCGATCTGACTCTCTGGAAGGCCCCGGAACGGACCGTGTGGTTTCTGATCGCCGCCGGTGGAGCATTGCTGGTGCCGGCCGATCCGGTCCGACAGGTCGGGCTGAACGTTCTGATTCTATGCCTGTTCGTCTACCTGTTTCAGGGGTTGGCCATCGCTGCCTGTTTTTTTGAGCGGAAGAGGATTCCACTGTTTTTCCGCTATCTTTTTTACGGGCTGGTTTTTGCCCAGCAGTATGTGGCCCTGACCCTGGCGGTCCTGGGGCTGCTCGACCTGTGGGCGGACCTGCGAAAATACATCGGCGAACGGGGTGGTCCTTCGTGACGACACGGGTTTGATTTGCAATACCGGGAAGCGATACTATCCAGAAAAAGGAGCATGAACCATGAAGGTGATTCTGAAGGAGAATGTGGATTCCCTGGGCAAGGTCGGGGAAACAGTCAAGGTATCCGACGGATATGCCAGGAACTTCCTGATTCCCAAAGGACTTGCCGTGGAGGCGAGTTCGAAGAACGCGAAATCGGTCGAAGACGAGCGGCGGCGCATCCTGCAGAAAGCAGAGAAGGATCGCCGGAAGGCCCAATCCATGGCGGATCGCCTGGCCGGCGTTACGTTTGTCGTTCGGCGCCGGGTGGGCGAGCAGGAGAAGCTGTTCGGTTCTGTGAACACGAAGGACATCGAGCAGTGCGCCGTTGACATGGGGGTGGAGCTGGAGCGGAAATGGATCCTCCTGGAGGAGCCCATCCGGGAACTGGGAACATTTCCGGTCAAGATCAGGCTCCCCGGAGGAGTGAACGCTGAAATCACCGTTTCCGTCGAGGCGGAAATGGAATCCTGAACGTATCATCCATGAGGGCCATGAAAGACATTGACGCCTCCCTGCATCGGATTCCTCCCCAGAACCTGGAAGCGGAGCAATCCATTCTCGGAGGGATTCTCCTGGATAATCATGCCCTCAACCCGGTGCTCGAGGTTCTGGACTTCAAGGATTTCTACAGCGAGGCCCACCGGAGGATCTTCAAGGCGATCGTGGAGCTGTCGGACCGCAACGACCCGGTCGACCTGATCACGCTGAGCAATCTGCTCAAGGAAAAGAAACAGCTCGATCCGGTCGGGGGAACGGCATATCTCGCCTCTCTCGTGGACAATGTGCCCTCGGCCGCCAATGTCGCTTTTCACGCCCGGATCGTCAAGGAAAAGGCCATCCTTCGAGGGCTGATCGGGACCGCCACCGAAATCCTGGGCAAGAGCTATGACGCCTCGGCGGACGTCGACCAGGTCCTCGACGAGGCGGAACACGCCATCTTCGAAATCTCGGAGAGGAAAATCAGACCCACCTTCTGGCCGTTCAAAACCATCATCAAGGAAAGCATCCGGACCATTGAGAAGCTTTACGAGCGCAAGGAACTGGTTACGGGCGTTCCGACGGGCTTCGAGAGGATCGACGAGCTGACCTCGGGTTTGCAGAAATCGGACCTGATTATTGTTGCCGGGCGCCCCAGCATGGGCAAGACGGCCTTCGCCCTCAACATCGCCCGCAACGCCGCCACCCTGTCCGGGGTGCCCGTGGCGGTGTTTTCCCTGGAGATGTCCAAAGAGCAGCTGGCGCTCCGGATGCTGGCGTCCGAAGCCAAGGTCGATTCGCAAAGGATCCGCAAGGGATTCCTGGGGGAAACGGATTGGCCGAAGCTCATCGCAGCTGCAGGTCAATTGTCGGAAGCGCTGATCTTTATCGATGACACACCCGCCCTGAGCGTTCTGGAGATGAAGGCCAAGGCGCGGCGGCTCAAGGCGGAAAACGGCCTGGGGCTTGTGATCCTGGATTACCTTCAGCTCATGAAAGGCGGCGGATCCAGGGATTCGCGGGAGCAGGAGATCTCGGAGATCAGCCGTTCCCTCAAGGCCCTGGCCAAGGAACTCTCCGTGCCCGTTATCGCGCTGTCCCAGCTGAATCGAAAGGTGGAAGACCGGACGAATCGCCGGCCCCAGATGGCTGACCTGCGGGAGTCCGGAGCGATCGAGCAGGATGCCGATGTGATTGCCTTCATCTACCGTGACGAGGTGTATAACCGGACGGAAGACAATCCCGAGAAGGGCATTGCGGAGATCATTATCGGCAAGCAGCGGAACGGCCCCACCGGGACCGTGAAGCTGGCCTTCCTGGAAAAATACACCTGCTTCGAGAATCTGGCCCGCTCCGAAGGGGCTGTATGATGCAACGATCCGTTCTTGCCGATGGTTATCCGCAGCGGGCCTGCGGCATCCCCGGCGTATTTAAGAAATCCGGATTAGCAGGCCTTTTCAGCATGTCCGGCTGCCGGTCAACCGGAATCCCGATCCGTCAGGCGTGTTTGTCGCTTCGTCGATGGACGGAGAACGGGGGGAAAACGGTGGGCGGTCGTCTTTCGACGGCCCGCTAGTTGCCCAGAAGAGGGGGATCGGTTCCGAGGTAGGGAAGTGCTGTTGCCAGCTTCTTCAGGGCCTGCTTCTCGATCTGGCGTGCTCTCTCCCGGGTGATGTGGTATCGGTTTCCGATTTCCTGAAGGGTCTCCGGATTGTCCGCCATGACCCGATGGCGGATGATGTAGCTTTCCTTTTCGTTGAGCGCGGCCATCGCTCCGGCGATGTTCTTCCGCGCCAGTTCCATTTCCTCTTTCTTGATCAGTGAAATCTCCTGGTCATCCCCGTCATAGGTCAGGTAATCCAGGTGCGACACCTCCCCGTCGTCGCTGATCGTCGCGTCCAGGGAGAGGTCGCGGTGACTCAGCCGCAGGTCCATCTGCTCGATGTCGATCTCCTTCACCCCAAGGGATTCGGCGATTTCCGCAAACTCCGGGTTTTTCTGGGAGAGAGCTTCGAGCTTCTTCTTTGCCTGGCCAAGTTTGAAGAACAGTTTGCGCTGGGCCTGAGTCGTTCCGATTTTGACGACGCTCCAGGTCTTGATGATGTAATTCTGGATGTAGGCGCGGATCCACCAGACGGCATAAGAGATGAGGCGGTATCCCCGATACGGATCGAATTTCTTGACGGCATGCATCAGGCCGATGTTTCCCTCCTGGATGAGGTCGGCCAGTTTCATGCCGTAATTCCTGTATTCATGAGCGATTTTGACAACGAACCGAAGATTGGACACGACCAGATGCTGGGCCGCCTCCATGTCGTTGTATTTTCGGAAACGGACGGCCAGCCGGAATTCCTCTTCCGGAGTCAGGAGCTCAAACTGATTGATCTCCGAGATGTATCGATCAAGGGTTCCCGTCAGGGTGGGAAGTTCCAAGTGTCCTCCTGCAAAACATTGATATCATGTTAAAATATCCTGTAGATGGGACCCCTGTCAAGCGTTTTGTATCCGGTCGCGTCCTTGACAGGAAGAGGCTTTGTGCTTAATTTAACGCCGATTTTGGATGAAAGGTGATGCCATGAATTCAATCAGCCAGATTATTCTCGAAGCAGCCTGCAAGATAGCCAAAGAGGCGGAAGCGAAAGCGATGCTTCTGTATTCCGACCTGGTGGACCACATGCCTATTTCCGAAAAAGGAGAGTGCTGTTACGACCTGATCGTCGTTACCCGGGGGGATGAAGAGATCCCCGAGCACATCCGGAACAGGAGCATCCTGATCAACGTGCCCGACGTCAAGCTGACCCGCCTCGGCCAGATCAAGATCGCCATCACCAAAGGGATCGCCATGGGCATTTTCCAGAAGGGGGACAAGGTTGTGTGCCTCAGCGGGGTATCCCGCTTCGGGTATGCCGACAGCCTGTTCGTCATCGACGTGGGGAAGGAATTCGAGATCCTCACCTCCGAAAACATGACGGGACTAACCGAAACGGTTTATCCGGAAGTCTTCGGCACCGTTCTGAATCTGGCTCTGGAACTGGCCGCCCAGGGAAGGGAAGGCCGGAAAGTGGGAACCATCTTTATCCTGGGGGATCACGAGCGGGTGCTCCAGCTTTCCCGGCAGATGATCATCAACCCCTTCATGGGCTATGCCGAGGAACAGAGGAATATCCTGAATCCGGACCTCAAAGAGACGATCAAGGAATTTTCGGCCATCGACGGGGCGTTTGTGATCCAGGACAACGGTGTTCTCGTCACGGCGGGGAGACACCTGAGCGCGGCTCTGGAAGGCAAAGATTTTCCTCATGGACTCGGAAGTCGCCATATCGCGGCGGCCGGCATCACGAGCATTACCGATGCGATTGCCATCGTTCTGTCCGAATCATCGGGCAACGTGACGATTTTCAAAAGAGGCAAGATCCTCGTTAGCATTGAAAAGCCCACAGAATAGGAAAGGCAGTATCGCCGGGGGCTTCGGGAAGCCGCCGGCCTGTCCGGTCAATTGGAAAAAGGGAACCCGGATACGAAGGATGTTTCCCGGCTGCTTCCCGCGCGGATAAAGCGATCGGTTGAATAAGCATAGCGGAGGTTGTCATGCGTTTCGACAAATTCACCCTGAAAGCCCAGGAGGCCCTGCAGGACGCGCAGACCCTGGCCCAGAAGAGCGGCCACCAGGCCGTGGAAGTGGAGCATCTCCTCCTGACTTTGCTCCGGCAGACGGAGGGAGTCGTCGGGGAGATCCTGGGCAAGCTCGGCGCCGATGCCGGGAAACTGGAGAAGGATCTCGACCGGGCTCTGCAGAAGATCCCAAGAGTGG
This sequence comes from Syntrophaceae bacterium, assembly GCA_013177825.1. Lineage (NCBI taxonomy): Bacteria > Pseudomonadati > Thermodesulfobacteriota > Syntrophia > Syntrophales > Syntrophaceae > Syntrophaceae bacterium. The sequence goes on along the minus strand of JABLXX010000007.1, from coordinate 112,383 downwards.
AGGGGGCGGGAAGAGGACAGACGTACCTTTCCCCCCGGCTGGGCCGGGTTCTGGATCAGGCGGTGTCCGAAGCGGCGCGCCTGTCCGACGAATACGTGAGCGCCGAGCACATCCTGGTCGCCATGACGGAGGAAAAGGAAGGGGCAACGGCGGGTATATTGAAGGATCAGGGGATCTCGCGGGACAGCATCTTTAAAGTCCTTGTGAATATCCGGGGAAACCAGCGCATCACCGATCCCAATCCGGAGGAAAAATACCAGGCCCTGAAGCGCTACGCCCGAGATTTCAACGAGCTGGCCAGAAAGGGGTCCTTCGATCCGGTCATCGGCCGGGACGACGAGATCCGTCGCATCATGCAGGTCCTGTCCCGCCGGACGAAGAACAACCCGGTCCTCATCGGAGAGCCCGGGGTCGGCAAGACGGCCATCGTCGAAGGCTTGGCCCAGCGGATCGTCAACGGCGACGTTCCGGAAAACCTGAAGGACAAGCGCGTTGTCGGCCTCGACATCGGAGCCCTCGTCGCCGGCGCGAAGTACCGCGGCGAGTTCGAGGAGCGCCTCAAGGCCGTACTGAAGGAAGTCATCGCGGCTGAAGGGGAGATCATCCTTTTTATCGACGAGATCCATACGGTGGTCGGCGCGGGGGCGGCGGAGGGGTCCGTGGACGCTTCCAACATGCTCAAGCCCGCCCTGGCCCGGGGCGAGCTCCGCTGCGTCGGCGCCACGACCCTCAACGAGTACCGGAAATACATCGAAAAGGACCCGGCCCTGGAGCGCCGCTTCCAGCCCATTCTGGTGAAGGAGCCTACCGTGGAGGACACCATCGCCATCCTCCGGGGACTGAAGGAGCGCTATGAAGTCCATCACGGGGTCCGGATCAAGGACGATGCCCTCATCGCCGCGGCGACCCTGTCGAACCGCTACATCAGCGACCGGTTTCTGCCCGACAAGGCGGTGGACCTGGTCGACGAGGCGGCCTCACGCCTGCGGATCGAGCTGGACAGCATGCCCGCCGAGATAGACGCCATCGACCGCCGGGTCATCCAGCTCGAGATTGAGCGTCAGTCCCTGAAGAACGAGACGGATCCGACGGCGGTGGAGCGAAGGGAAAAGATCGACCGGGAACTGGCGGACCTGAATGAGTCCATGGACCGGATGAAGCTCCACTGGAGCGCCGAGAAGGAGGCGATCAAGCAGATCCAGACGATCAAGAGCCAGATCGAACAGCTCAAGCTGGAAGAGGCGGATGCCCAGCGGTCGGGAGACCTGGCGAAGGCGGCAGAGATCCGCTACGGCCGCCTGGTCGAGCTCAACGGCGAGATTCAGAAGGAGCAGACACGGCTGGAAGAGGCCCAGAAGGGCGAGCGGATGCTGAAGGAGGAGGTGGACGCGGAGGACGTGGCCGAGGTCGTGGCCAACTGGACGGGGATTCCCGTGTCCAAGATGCTCGAGACGGATGTCCACAAGCTGGTCCACATGGAAGAGCGGTTGCGTCTCCGGGTCGTCGGCCAGGACGAAGGCGTTGCCGCCGTTTCCAGCGCCCTGCGGCGTGCCCGTTCGGGCCTTCAGGATCCGAACCGGCCCATCGGCTCCTTCATCTTCCTCGGTCCTACCGGCGTTGGCAAGACCGAGCTGGCCCGGGCCTTGGCAGAGTTCATGTTCGACAGCGAGCAGGCCATGATCCGGATCGACATGTCGGAGTATATGGAAAAACATTCCGTGGCCCGACTGATCGGGTCGCCGCCCGGATATGTCGGCTATGACGAAGGAGGGCAGCTGACCGAGGCGGTCCGGCGCCGTCCCTACGCCGTTCTCCTGTTCGACGAGATCGAGAAGGCGCACCCGGACGTATTCAACGTGCTGCTCCAGATTCTCGATGACGGGCGTTTGACCGACGGTCACGGCCGGACGGTCGATTTCAAGAATACGGTCGTGATCCTGACGTCCAACGTGGGGAGCCAGTGGATCCAGGACCCGAACATGAGCGAGGAGGACAAGAGGGCTCAGGCCATGGATGCGCTCCGGGCTACGTTCCGTCCCGAGTTCCTCAACCGGGTGGACGACATTATCATGTTCCGCGGGCTGGCTCTCGAGGACATCCGCCGGATCATCCTGATTCAGATCGGGCTGATCGTAAAGCGGCTGGAGGAGCGCAAGCTGACCCTCGAATTGACAGACCGGGCGAAAGATACTATAGCCGAGGCCGGATACAGCCCCGTATACGGCGCGAGACCGCTGAAGCGGGCGCTTCAGAAACTGTTGCTGGATCCGCTGGCCATGAAGATTCTGGAGGGGACGTTCCGGGAGGGCGACACCATCCGGGTGGACGCGTCCGAGGCCGGCGAGATCACCATGCAGAAACCGGAGACGAAAAAAAGGAGGTCCATATGAACTCGTTCCGAACAGCCCTCCTGCTGGGGGCGCTGACGGGACTCCTGATGCTCATCGGGGGATATTTCGGAGGGCGGGGCGGGGTTGTCCTGGCCTTCGTCTTTGCGATGGTCATGAACTTCGGAAGCTACTGGTTCTCCGACAAGATCGTCCTGAGAATGTACCGTGCTCAGGAGGTTACGGAAGCCCAGGCCCCGGAGCTCTATCACATGGTGAAGAACCTGGCCCTGAAAGCGTCCCTTCCCATGCCGCGGGTCTACATCATCCCGGGGGATACGCCCAACGCGTTCGCCACGGGCCGCAACGAGCAGCATGCCGTAGTGGCCGTGACGGAAGGGATCCTCCGGATTCTGAACAGGGATGAGTTGGAAGGGGTCATCGCCCACGAGCTGACCCATATCAAAAACAAGGACATTCTCGTCGGTTCCATCGCCGCGACACTGGCAGGGGCCATTGTCATGCTGGCCAACATGGCCCAGTGGGCGGCCATATTCGGCGGCGCCAGCCGGGACGACGACGAAGGGGGAGGGGGTATTCTCGGCCTGATCGCGATGGCCATCCTGGCCCCCATCGCCGCGACGATCATCCAGATGGCCATCTCCCGATCCCGGGAGTACCTGGCGGATGAAGGAGGAGCCAAGGTGTCCGGTAAACCGTACGGACTTGCGGGAGCCCTCGAGAAGCTCTCCCGGGCATCCCAGGCCGTTCCGATGGACGCCAATCCGTCAACGGCCCACATGTTCATTGTCAACCCCCTGACGGGGCGGTCCCTCATGAGCCTGTTCAGCACCCATCCGCCGATTGAAGAGCGGATTGCCAGGCTCCGCAGCATGAGGATTTCCTGAATTCGGTAGAGGACTTCCGGCGGGGCGGATATTTTACCGGGCCTCGCCGGAAGTCCTTTCCTATCGGAGGCATTCGCCATGACGGAAGAAAAGGAAGGAAAAGGTTTTGTGGTCCGGGATCGGCGCCTTTTCGACGAATCGGGAGCGCCGAAAGAAGAGACGGCCCCTCCGGAGGCTGCTCCCGCCTCCTCGGATGAACGGGCGGCCGCCGGTGACGAGTCTCCTCCCCGGCAGGAAACTCCCCGCGAAGAGCCCACTGCGGCCGATTCCCAAGGGGGGGAGGCCTCGTACCCGGAAGTCTCGTTTGCCGGCTTCGTCGTTTCCCTGAGCACGTCGGTTCTCTATCATTTCGGTGACATTCCCGACCCCGTGACCAACCGCACGGAGCGGAACCTGCCGGCGGCCAAGCAGTCCATCGACATCCTGGGGATGCTGCAGCGGAAAACGGAGGGCAACCTGGATGAGGGAGAAAAGGCCCTTCTGGACAGCGCGCTGTTTGAACTGCGGATGCGGTATGTGAAAGAGAGCGGCAGCCGATGATCCGGAGACTGTCTCCGGCCAAGGTGAATCTCGTTCTCCGGGTCCTGGGAAAAAGAGGGGATGGTTATCATGAGATTGCCTCCCTGATGCAGGCCATCAGTCTCCATGATGAACTGATCTTCCAGCAGAAGCCACAGGGCATCAAACTCCGCTGTCCCGGGAGCGACCTGCCGGAGGATGAGCGGAACCTGGTCTACCGGGCCGCCCGGGCCTTTTATTCCCGATCCGGCATCTCCGGGGGGGTGGAGATCGAGCTTCACAAACGGATTCCCATGGCCGCCGGATTGGGCGGCGGCAGTTCCAACGCCGCCGTCACCCTGTCCGTCCTGAATGAGCTTTATGGATATCCTCTCCCGGCAGATGAATTGAGCCGCCAGGCGGCTTCCCTGGGGGCGGATGTTCCTTTCTTCCTGTCAGGAAACCGTGCCTGGGCCTTTGGAATCGGCGAACGGCTCGAGCCGGCGGATCCCCTTCCTCCCTTTGACCTGGTTCTCCTTCATCCTCCCCTCGAAGTACCCACCGGACCGGTCTATCAGGGACTGAATTTGAGATTGACAAACAACCCTATCCATTATAGCATCCCGCGATTTTATACGATCTGTGACGTGGCGCAGGGTCTTTGGAACGATCTGGAGAGTGTGACCCTGAAGCGTCATCCGGAGCTTCGGGAACTTAAGAATCTCCTGCTTCGAAGAGGCGCTTTGGGTGCCCTGATGTCCGGCAGCGGTCCCACCGTCTTCGGCATTTTCGAAAAGGGAGAAGATGCCCGGAGAGCCGCGGCGGCCCTGACGGGATCCGGGAAATGGGACGTGTACACGGCCTGTTCACTGTGACTTCCTGTTGCCTTGTTGTCGTCCGCCGGTTCGACAGATCCCGGGTCCGGACATGCATGAAGGTCTGGATGGTATACTGGGGCGTCGTCAAGCGGTAAGACACAAGAATTTGGATCTTGCATACGGAGGTTCGAATCCTCCCGCCCCAGCCATGTTCATAACCGGTTAACCCATCGGGGAGCGATTCCCCGCCGATTGAGAGTCTATCATGCTGGAAAGAATCAGGGTTTTCTCCGGGAATGCCAATCCGGAGCTTTCCCAAAAAATCTGCAATCATTTGGGAGTTCCCCTCGGCAAGGCCCATGTCTCCACATTCAGCGATGGTGAGACGCGGGTGGAAATTGATGAAAATGTCCGTGGAATGGATGTTTTTATCATCCAGTCTACCTGTCCGCCGGTAAATCTAACCTGCATGGAACTGCTGATCATGATCGATGCCATGAAGCGGGCCTCGGCGGACCGGATCACAGCAGTCATCCCGTATTACGGATATGCCAGACAGGACCGGAAGGTGGCTCCCAGAGCCCCCATATCGGCAAAACTGCTGGCCGATCTCATTACGACGGCCGGCGCCAGCCGTGTCCTTTCCATGGACCTTCACGCCGGCCAGATCCAGGGTTTCTTCAATATCCCCGTCGACAACCTCTTCGCCACCCCCATTCTTCTCGATTATTTCAAAGAGCGCTATACGGATAACACCGTTGTTGTTTCGCCTGACACGGGGGGCGTCGAAAGGGCGAGGGCTTTTGCCAAGCGCCTCGGGGCGAGCCTGGCCATCATCGACAAGCGGCGGGACGGTCCCAATGAAGCGCAGGTAATGAACATCATCGGAAACGTTGAAGGAAAACGCGTCATCATCCTGGATGATATGATCGATACGGCAGGAACGGTTGTCCAGGGCTGCAACGCCCTGAAGGATGCCGGTGCCCTCGAAGTGGCGGTTTGCTGCACCCATCCCGTTCTTTCGGGTCCGGCCATCGAGCGAATCGAAAGCTCGTCGCTCAAGGAAGTGGTCGTCACCGACACGATCCCGCTTCATGAACGGGCGAGGGGATGCAGCCGGGTCCAGGTGCTTTCCGTGGCCAGGCTGTTAAGCGAAGCGGTGCGGCGGATTTACTATAACGATTCCATCAGTTCACTATTCATATAGCAGGAGGAAGTCATGGAAGTCATGGAGTTGAGGGCCGAGGCCCGGACAGGATCGGGAAAGGGGCCGGCCCGGCGTCTGCGCAGCCAGGGGAAGATTCCGGCCGTATTTTACGGCGGCGGGGCCGACTCCGTGCCTATCTCCGTCAATTCCCGCGATCTGCTGAAACTTTTGAAGACCGCGGAAGAGAATATCTTCGTGAAGCTGGTCATCCATGAAGCGGGGAATAAAGCGGAAAAACTGTCCCTGATCAAGGATCTTCAGATCGATCCATCCAGCCGGAAGCTATTCCACGCCGATTTCTGTGAAGTCAGCATGGACCACAAGATGACCTTTGACGTTTCTCTTCACTTCACGGGAACGCCAGTCGGCATTCAGGATGGCGGTGAGATGCTCCATCTCAAAAGAGAGGTGCGCGTCAGTTGCTTGCCCGGTTTGCTTCCTCAGTTCATCGAGGTGGACGTGACCGGTCTCAAGATCGGTGACTCCCTGAAGATTGCTGACCTCAAGGTCCCGGAAGGGCTCGTGCTGGTCGACGGCGAGGATACGGCCATTGTAACCGTTATGGCCCCGAGAGTCGCCGCAGCGGCCGAGACGGAGGCCGGCGAAGAAGGTACGAAAGAACCGGAAGTCCTGAAGCAGAAGGCGCGCGAGGAGTAAGGATCGGGGAATCCGATGAAGCTCATCGTGGGGCTGGGCAACCCGGGGGAGAGATACCGGTTCAGCCGGCACAACATGGGATTTCTGGTGATCGATGGGCTGGCCGACAGCGAGGAGATAACCCTCTCCCAGAAACGGTTCGAGGCGATTTACGGAAAGGGATTCATCGGTCCGTCGCCCGCCCTTCTCGCCAAGCCCCAGACGTATATGAACCTCAGCGGAATGTCTGTCCGCAGGCTCTTTGACTTTTTTAAAATCGACCTGGAAAACCTCATCGTCGTCCATGACGATCTTGACCTGCCCTTCGGAACCCTCCGCCTGAAAAAAGGGGGAGGTTCCGGCGGGCACAAAGGTTTGATCTCCGTCATACAATCCCTTGGGGAGGACGATTTTATCCGTGTTCGCATGGGGATTGGCAAGCCACCCCATAAAGGAATGGTGGAAGACTATGTTCTCCAGATTCTCCCCCGGGAGGAGGCGGAGAGATTGTCCGAGGTCATTACTGAAGCGGCGGAAGCCATTGGCTTGCTCGTGACGTCCGGACTTCCGGCGGCTATGAACAGGTACAATGGCAGAGCCAAGAAAAATTTTGAGGAAGAGGAGGTTTAATGATGCGTAAAGGTAAACGAAGTATTTTTTCCCTTACCTTGGCCATTGCGCTCATGCTTTTGTGCATGGCGCCTGCGGCCTTTGCCGGTGAGGCGGACATCAAGCTGCCTGACCTGAGCCAGGTTTCCTTCATGGCCGGCTCGCTGAGCGGCATGCTGATCCTGAACCTGGGTCTCGTTGTTTGCGTGATCGGTTTGATTTTCGGCTGGATGCAGTACGCCCAGACGAAGAATCTGCCGGCCCATCAGGCCATGCTGGATGTTTCCCAGACAATCTGGGAGACCTGCAAGACGTATGTTCTTCAGCAGGGTAAATTCTTGGCGGCGCTGTGGGTCCTGATCGGCGCCTGTATGGTTTATTATTTCGGCGTTCTGTCGCATATGGGCGCAATGGAAGTGATCGTCATTCTAGCTGCTTCCGTCCTGGGAATCCTGGGTTCCTATGGTGTGGCCTGGTTCGGCATCCGGATCAATACGGTGGCCAACTCCCGGGCTGCTTTCGCCTCCCTGAGCGGCGATCCCCTCAGCATCGTCAACATCTGTCTCCGGTCGGGCATGAGCGTGGGCCTGCTCCTGGTCAGCATCGAGCTCTTTTTCATGATCATCATCCTGGCCTACATCCCGGGCGAACTGGCCGGTCCCTGCTTCATCGGCTTCGCCATCGGTGAGTCCCTCGGCGCCTCCGCTCTCCGCATCTGCGGCGGTATCTTCACGAAGATCGCCGACATCGGCTCCGACCTCATGAAGATCATCTTCCACCTGCCGGAAGACGATCCGAAGAACCCCGGCGTCATCGCCGACTGCACCGGCGACAACGCGGGTGACAGCGTCGGTCCAACGGCGGACGGCTTCGAGACCTACGGCGTCACGGGCGTGGCCCTGATCGCGTTTTTGGCCCTGGCCCTGGCAGACAACCCCGCCATGGGCGGCAAGCTGGTCGTCTGGATCTTCGCCATGCGTATCCTCATGATCCTGACGTCCCTGGCCTCCTACTTTGTGAACGACGTCGTCAGCAAATCCGCCTTCAGCGGCAAGAAGGACTTCAATTTCGAGCACCCCCTGACCAACCTGGTCTGGATCACCTCGATCGTGTCGATCATCGTGACCTTCGGCGCCAGCTATCTCCTGCTGGCGGAACTCCCCCCGGTGGGTGACTCCATGGCTCTCTGGCTGGCCCTGTCCATCATCATCAGCTGCGGGACCATCGCCGGCGCGCTGATTCCCGAATTCACCAAGGTCTTCACCAGCACGAGTTCCCGTCACTGCGAGGAGTGCGTCAACGCCTCCCGCCAGGGCGGTGCTTCGCTGAACATCCTCTCCGGTCTGGTTGCCGGTAATTTCTCCGCCTTCTGGGAAGGCCTGACGATCCTGCTCCTCATGCTTGTTGCCTATCTCGTGTCCCAGGCACCCGCGGTCATGGCCATCCTGCCGGATGCATTCAAGTTTGCGGCCCCGGTCTTCGCGTTCGGTCTGGTGGCTTTCGGCTTCCTCGGCATGGGTCCCGTGACGATTGCCGTGGACAGCTTCGGCCCCGTTTCCGATAATGCCCAGTCCATCTACGAATTGTCCATGATCGAGTCCCGTCCCGACGCCAAGGAAGTAGTGAAGAAGCACTTCGGCGTCACCCCCGACTTCGAGCAGTCCAAGCACTTCCTCGAGTCCGGTGACGGCGCGGGCAACACCTTCAAGGCAACCGCCAAGCCGGTGCTCATCGGAACGGCCGTCGTCGGCGCCACCACCATGGTCTTCGGGATCATCATCCTCCTGGAGAAGATGTTCGGGAACGTCATCGCGAAACTCAGCCTCGTCCAGCCGGAGATCATCCTCGGTCTTCTCATGGGCGGCTGCGTGATCTACTGGTTCACCGGCGCCTCGATCCAGGCCGTCGTGACGGGTTCCTACCGGGCCGTTGTCTACATCAAGGAAAATATCGACCTCAGCAAGGCCGAGGCCTCCATCGAGGACAGCAAGGAAGTCGTCCGGATCTGCACGGTCTATGCACAGAAGGGGATGATCAACATCTTCATCGTCGTCTTCTTCATGGCCCTGGGTCTGGCCTTCTTTGATCCCTACTTCTTCATCGGCTACCTCATCGGGATCGCGTTCTTCGGGCTCTTCCAGGCCATCTTCATGGCCAATGCCGGCGGTTGCTGGGATAACGCCAAGAAGATCGTCGAAGTCGATCTCAAGATGAAGAATACGCCCCTCCACGAAGCGACCGTTGTCGGCGACACCGTCGGCGACCCCTACAAGGACACTTCGTCGGTCTCCATGAACCCCATCATCAAGTTCACGACCCTGTTCGGTCTGCTGGCGACGGAAATCGCCGTCACGATGACCAGCAAGGGAATGAAGCTTGGTCTAGCCTCGCTGTTTGTCGTCATCGCCCTGATTTTCGTCTACCGGTCCTTCTACGGAATGCGGATCTCGGCGGAGAAACTGGCCGATTGATGAGGGTTTAAGAGAATCCTGAGCAGATTCGGCAAGGCGCCCCGGATTCCGGGGCGCCTTTTTTATCGATATTGCGGGCAGAGTCTCAATTACAGTACCTCTTCGCCAGGGAGGCACCGATACTACACGTCAACTTGGTGATGGGGGCCCTTTCCGGCAAGGATTGTGTGGAAGCGGAGTGCGCCCCGTCTCGCGGGAGACGGACGGTTGAATGTCTGGAAGGAGAAACGTGAAACCGGTGTGAAGCAACGCAACGAGGCGGTCCTTCTTCTTCCGGTATCGGGTGCGGCCGGCCGGGGACAGATGTCAGGATGATACGGTTTCGTGGGGGTGGAGGATTCGCTCGATTTCCCGATTCAGTCTGTCAAAGCTGTACGGCTTTTCGACATATCCGGCGGCTCCCTTCTCAATGGTCGACGCCAGGGCGGCATCGGGAAGGCAGCCGCTGGAAATGACGATCTTCGCATCCGGTTTGAGATTCAGTAGTTCGATCATGCATTTGGCCCCTCCCATTCCGGGCATGATCAGATCCAGGACGACCAGGCCGATCCGGTCGCTGTGATCCCGGAAGATGTCGAGCGCTTTTTCCCCGCTGTCGGCTGTCAGCACATCATATCCGTAGTATTGAAGCATGTCCTGACCGATTTCGCGAAGGTTCTGATCGTCGTCGACGAACAGGAGCGTCGTTCCGGTTCCGGCAATGACCGAGGTCCCGGATTCTTCCCGTTGTTTGTACTCCGCCGCCTCTGTACAGTAGGGAAGATAAACCTGGAAGGTGGATCCCTTCCCGGGCTCACTGCTGCAAAGGATCGAACCTTCGTGATGCTTTACGATGCCGTACACGACGGACAGGCCGAGTCCCGTTCCCTTGCCCGCTTCTTTCGTGGTGAAAAAGGGCTCAAAAATGTGGTCCAGCGTCGTCTGGTCCATGCCAAAACCGCTGTCCTGAATGCTCATCCATACATACATGCCGGGTTTCAGGAATTTCATATCCGCTTCGTGAGGATCCTCCAGACGGACTACATCCGTACGGATTTTGATTGTTCCGCCCTCCGGCATGGCGTCCCGTGCATTGACGATAAGGTTCATGATGACCTGTGAAATCTGGACGGGATCCGCATGAACGGTACAGGGGCGCTCGGAAGGCACGAACTCGACGGCGATCATCTTCGGTATGGTTCGGTAAAGCAATTCGCAAAGGGAATGAATTTCTCCGTTCAGGTCGATCCGTTCCGGCCGGCTTTCCACCCGGCGGCTGAAGAACAGGAGCTGCCGAATCAGGTCTGCCGCCCGCTCTGTCAATTCGTGAATGCTTTCCAGGTGTTTCCAGTCTCCAGAGATTCCGTGGTTCCGCATGAGGATCTGGTTGTAGCCGCTCATGGCATGGATGATATTGTTGAAATCGTGGGCGATTCCGCCGGTCAGCGTGCCGATGGCTTCCATTTTCGACGCGTGATTGAGCTGCTCTTCCAGGCGGCGCTGTTCCGTAATGTCCTTCAGGGATCCGACGATTCCCTTTACGTTTCCTTCGGAGTTGAAATCCGGTGCGACGTTGGCAATGAACAGGCGCCCCCTTCCGGAGCGGTCCAGGATTTTGCCCGTGGCATCCCGCATGATGTACAGTCCGTCCCGGATTCTCTTGAACTGTTCGATGTAAAGCCGGTGATCCGCATCGCTCACAAAGTCCAGAAAAAATCTTCCCAGCACCTCCTCCGCCCGATGACCGAGGATCTTTTCCCAGGCGGGGTTAACATAGTTGATCCGCCCGTCCGAATCGAGGGTGAAGATGATATCCGGTGAGTTTTCACTGAGGTTGCGGAATCGTTCCTCGCTCTCCTTGAGGGATTGGTAGACCCGGCTGAGCCGGACGCTGAACGCGATGGAGGGGGCGATCCCCAGGAGGAGGTTCAGGTCGCTCTGGGTCAGGTTCCGCTTTGTCCGTTTGTTGTCTACGGCAAGAATTCCCTCCACCTCTCCCTCGTAGGCGATGGGGACACAGATGAACGATTGCACGCCCATTTCCCGTGCATATTCCATGCTTTTGGGAGAGAGATCTTTCCGGATCGAGTCGATGTCGTTGACGAGCAGCGGTTTCTGTTCCCGGAAACAGACCACGAAAGGTCCCCGGGAGGAGGGGCTGTTGGTAAAGAACGATTGTCCCATGAAAAAAAACTGCTGTTCCTCCGGAGTGTATCCGTAACCGTCTGCAAAAACGAGCTTGGTCTTGTTATCATCGGCGAGCAGGATGAGCCCCCGGTCGAAATCAAGCAACCCTTCCATGCTTTCCATGATTGTTCGCAGGAACTGGTTGGTCTGGAGCGTCTGAGAGGTTCCTTCGCCGATCTTCTGTACCAGAAGCAGACTCTTGTATGTCATGTTGATCCGGTCCATCAGATCGCCGGCGGTCTCTCCCTGTTTTTGCAGGCGATTCCGAAGTTCCCTGTTTTCCAGGTGCTTGACGAGCAGGGACAGGATGGATACGGCGGCGGCAAAAGTGAGGGACAGATTCAGCCAGCCCGGTGGCTCTGTTGCGGGGATCAGGGCTGCGACGATAATGAAGCCGATCAGAATGGCCCAGTTGCGGACCTGCTTCCAGAAGATGGCGGGCGGTCTTTTCCACGAGACAATGTAACGGCAAACAGGATCGCCCCGGTGAATGCAGGATGTGTGGTCGATCGAGGCATATTCTCCCGTGAACAACTGGCCGATCGCCTCCAGAGTGCCCATCCTGTTTGCGCACTGGTAAGGCTTTTCCCGGATGCCCTTGTTAGGACGCGCGATCACCTCGACCCGGTTCTTGTCGAGGTCTCTGGTCGAGACGGTGAACGATTTTGATGCCTGGCTGAATATTCTGCCCAGCATGCGGTAGGAACGTGCGGGGGTCATGAATCCCAGAGCCAGCCGCTGGACGTCGCCCGCCGCTGCGGACAGTGCGGTATACCGTCCGACTTTCCGCGGGAGATCATGGTCCTGCAGGATATCGAGGAGGGTTTCCTGGAATCGGTCCACCTGCTCCTGGGTAAACCAATGCCCCCGGTCTTCAATCTGTCCCGCTGTGATCCCCGCGGAATCGAGAACCGACTCGATATCTACATCCGGATTGTGCGCCTTCAGATATTCGATGTAACCTTTTGTAATCCGGCTGTTATAAAGGGGTTCGTCACTCATCGGTCCTTGAGGCTCACTTGTTGTCTCCTGCAGCATTGATGCGCGAATCTATATGATTTATTTTCGTTTTTCAACATGGAATTTTATGATGTGCTTTCGGAGGCTTGGCACGACCGGTTCGTCCGAGCCCGCGGGAGCGGAGGCGAGGGAGGTAAAATTGTAATAAGGTAATGAATACGAATATATAAAAATGTCCGACAGTCTAAAGAATTTCAGGCGGTCGTTCGATATGATATATAGAACACCAGAATTCAGGGATCTGCGATCAAAACGGTATCGACATGCATAGGACAGTTTCCACGGAAGATCTGAAAGTTGGCATGAAGATCATTCTGCCCGGGCCATGGTATAGGCATCCTTTTTTCTCCAGCAAAATCTGCCTCGAAACGGAAAAACAGATCGAAAAAATCAAGGATTATGGAATCAGGACGGTGATCTTTAACTCCGAATGCGGCCAGCCCCGGAAAGAGGGTGCCGGAGATGCGGTCGATGCCCCGGAGAAAACCGGCCAAACCATCGCTGGTTATGGGGAATCGGCGGACCCCTCGCCGGAGCAGATGGAGATCCGGCAATACATGGAAGAGGTCATCCACGATCGCACAATGCCTTCCCCGGAAAAAGCCCGGGCCGTTCAGAAGGTGTCCATGTTCATGATGAAAAACCTTCTGGAGCAGCCAACGTCCTCCAATATCGAGGAAGCGAAAAAAAGCATCGGTAACGTCGTGGACCTGATCATCCGCGACGATTCGACAACCCGACACCTGTTGCAGATTACGTCACATGACTATCAAACGTACACCCATTCGGTGACGGTCGGCTTCCTGGGAATCGCTCTTTCCAAGGTTCTCTTCAAGGGATCGGATGAACACAACCTCCATGAACTCGGTGCCGGATTCTTCCTTCATGATATCGGAAAGGTACGCATCGATACGACCATCATCAACAAGCCGGCGCGGCTTACGGCAGAAGAGATGGCGGTTATGCGCCGGCATCCGCCGTACGGGTATCAGATTCTTCGGGACACCAGGCAGCTGACCCATGAATGCAGGCAGATCGTCCTTCAGCACCACGAGCGGGATGACGGGAAAGGATATCCTCTGAAGCTCAGGGGCGATGAAATCCACCTTTATGCAAGACTCTGTTCCATCGCGGACGTATATGAGGCGTTGACTGCATTCCGGCCTTACAAGCGCCGGATGACAACCTTTGAGGCCCTTCGGTTGATGAAGGATGAAATGTTGAACCATTTCCATAAAGATCATTTCGATCAGTTCGTTCGTCTGTTTACCGATACATGAAGGCATTGTGATTGCCGGTTCCGCCTACTCACCGCGTGTCCCGTCCGGCGTGCCAGGATGTGAAAGACCCGCAGCCTGCGCATCCGGGGATTCTTTCCAGTAAGAAAGACAGAAGCATGCTGCCGAAAACATTCATTCAGAACAAGAAACAATATCTTGCCTACAATCAGTTCCGGAAATGTCTCTTTGCCGAGCTGGCCCCGAAGGACAGCGAAGCCATCCTGTATCTTCTCCCGTGGATGCTGAACGAAAACAATCCCCAGGTGCCCGGATATGTCCCTCACCTGTCCCGCCCCATCTGCGTCCACAATCTGGACAACGACCCGGAGATCCGCAAACGGGAGGCCTCCTTCAGTTTTCTGTTCCACATCGACAAGGCAAGAAGGAAGGTGAAGGTCAAGCCCGATTCCTGGATGATCCAGGGCATCTACACGATCGGGAGCGTCGGCTCCGTCATGCAGACCACCTGTTCCGACTGCGACATCTGGCTGTGCGTGGACCGGGAGCGGTTCGGCGAGGAGGGCATGGCGCAGTTGCAGCAGAAGGTCAACCTGATCAAGGACTGGCTCGATGCGAACATCCGCATGCCCGTCTATTTCTTTCTCTGTGACGTGGAAGACGTTCGGAAAGGTCATTTCGGCGATGTTTCAGGCGAAAGCAGCGGCAGCACCCAGAAAAATATCCTGAAGGAGGAGTTCTACCGAACGGCGGTCCTGATCGCCGGCAAGATTCCCCTCTGGTGGCTGGCCTTCGATCCGGAAGGTGACGTCGATTACCGGAAGCTGGCCACCGATTATGAGCGGGACATCTTCGGTGACTATGACGCCATCGATCTGGGAATTCTGGAGCGGGTCGAACAGGAGGAGTACTTCGGCGCCGCCCTCTGGCAGTTCAACAAGGCGCTCACCCATCCCCTGAAATCCATCACCAAGATGCTGCTCCTGCAGATGTTCCTGGCCTTTCCGCCGGGGCATCTTCTCTGCCATCAGTTCCGGACGGAGATCCTGGGCCGAAGGGACAACCGGACGTTCCTCGACCCCGGAACCTTTACGATCCGATCCATCCTGGACTTCAACCGAGACGGCAACCGGGGGGACTTTGAATTCGTCCAGAAATGCATTTATCTCCGCTGCGACGCGAAGATGCATTCCAGGAAATCAGGACTGCGGGAAGAACTCCTCCGCGAAGCCTTCCACCAAGACCCCCTTTCGAGGGAGGAAATCCACAGCCTCAACCGATTCAAGACTTGGCATTTCCATGACCAGGTTCGCATCGGAAATAGGACGCTGTCGCTACTCTTGAAGATATACAAGGACATTACGAGGGTGCAATCGAATACCGAGCCGAGCCGGGTCAGTCCCGGGGACCTCCGGATCATTGGCCGGAAGCTTTCCTCCTGTCTGGAGAAAAAGCCCAGCAAGATTCCCGTCATTCACAAACCGACCGATTCACTGAACCAGCCGACCCTTGTTTTCCGTTTCAACGGGAAAAAATGGCAGGTTCTTCCTGCCGACGATCAGGAGACCGTAATCGTCGAGGACATTCACGTCATTCCCTGCATCGCCTATCTTGTCTGGAACGATCTCTTCCGGCCCGGGGAAATCCGTATGCTTCCGAATCCCACATCCGTAACCCTCCAGGAAATCCTGAACCTGGGCAACAAGGTGCGCGATCTGTTCGGGATCTACGATATCTCCGCAGTCGACTTCCACAATTTCAGCGTCCAGGAGCAACTGGAGAAAATGCTTGTAATCGTAAACTTCGAGGATGCATCGGGAGGAAGGAGCGGCGATGCGTACACCATTCTGTACGGGAACAACTGGGGGGAGCTTTTCCTGCAGCGGGTCGGATCTCCGGAGGCGTTCCGTGGGGCCTTCAACGGCCGGAGCAGAAAACAGCGGTCTCTCAACGTGCATTATCACGTTCAGCGAACCAGCCTGCAGTATGAGAAGATCATCGAACGGGCAAAGCGGATGGTGATCGAAACGCTTGGGGAAGGATAAGGCGGCGCGGCCGTGTGCAGCTCACGCCTTTTGCCTCAAAGCAGAGCCAGACGGTCCGCCACGGCCAGTCCCGCCCGGGTGGGACGGAGGAATCCCCGGGACATCTCCACGAGGCCCTCTTCCGCCAATTTCCGGAGAAGGGGGCCGTTCTCTCCTTTCAGATCCGTCCCGTATTTCCGTCGATAACTTTCCATGTGGAGCCCCCGGGCAGTCCGAAGGGCCAGGAATCGGGCTTCCAGGGCCATCTGCTCCCGGGACAGGGTCTCCGCTGCGGAGACGGGGGGGCGTGCCGAATCGACAGCCGCCAGGTAATCTGTCAGAGAGCGGACGTTCCACCAGCGCCGGGTTTCCCGGAACGAATGGGCAGAGGGCCCCAGGCCGAGATAGGGGACATGCCGCCAGTATTTCGAGTTGTGGCGGCTGACGTGCAGAGTTCCCCGGGCGAAATTCGACACCTCATAGTGGAGATACCCTGCTTCGGCCAGGAATCGGGATGTGGCGAGAAAAAAATCTGCGGAACGGGATTCTCCCGCCGGTTCGGGGAGTTTCTTTGCATAGCGACGGCCGAGGGTTGTGTCGGGTTCGACGGTCAGCTCATAACAGGACAGATGGGCGACGGGGAGGGCAACCGCGGCCGCCAGCGTCTCCAGCCATGTTGCCGGGTCCTGGCCGGGGATACCGTACATCAGGTCGATCCCCAGATTTCCGAAACCTACCTGCTCCGCATCCCGGACCGCCCGCAAAGCCTGCTCCGCCGTGTGCCGTCGCCCCAGGAAGGCCAGGATGCCGTCGTCCAGGGACTGGACGCCGATGTTGAGCCGGTTTACTCCGATCTCGTGGAGTTTCCGCAGGTCCGCGGCTGTCCAATCGGCGGGGTTCATTTCTATGGTGATCTCGGCGTCAGGGGCGATGCGGAAGGAATGCCGGACGTCTTCGATCGTCCGTCCGACCTGTTCCGGCGTGAGCAGGGACGGTGTCCCGCCCCCGAAATAGACCGTGTCGAAGGACCGGAAGGTGCGCCGGTGAAAGGCCATCTCGCGGCGCAGGGCCTCCAGGAACCGGGGGATTTCCCGTTCCGCCTCCGGGAGGGAGTAGAAACTGCAGTAGGCGCACTTGGAGCGGCAGAAGGGGACGTGAATGTAAAGGCCCGCGGCCATGACCCTCAGCTCCGATCAGTCCGTGTCGGACTTCAGGACCGCCAGGAAGGCGCTCTGGGGGATGCTGACGTTTCCCACCATCTTCATGCGCTTCTTGCCCTTTTTCTGCTTCTCCAGGAGCTTCCGCTTCCGCGTGATGTCGCCGCCGTAGCACTTGGCCGTAACGTCCTTCCGGAACGCGGAGATGGTGCTCCGGGAGATGATCTCGCCGCCGATGGCCCCCTGGATGGCGATTTTGAACATCTGCCGGGGGATCTCGTCCTTCAGCCGGTCGCAGGCCTGGACGCCCCGAACACGGGCCTTGTCCCGGTGGACGATCTGGGAGAGGGCATCGACCTTTTCCCCGTTTACCAGGATGTCGAGGAGGGCCAGGTTGCTCTCCCGGTAGTCGATCAGGTCGTAATCGAAGGAGCCGTATCCCTGGGTGACCGACTTGAAGCGGTCGTAGAAATCATAAATGACCTCCGCCAGGGGCATTTCGTACGTGAGTTCGGCCCGTCCCGGGGTGGGGTAGTTCAGGCTCGAATTCACGGCCCGTTTTTCCATGCAGAGCTTCATGACGGCGCCCAGGTAGCGCTCCGGGAGCATCATCATGGCCCGGATGTAGGGCTCCTCGGAGCCGTCAATGGAGATGGGGTCCGGATAGTGGGACGGGTTGTCCACGTCGACGACGGATCCGTCCCTCAAGGTAAACCGGTAGCGCACCGAGGGGACCGAAAGGATGATGGAGAGGTCGTACTCCCGCTCCAGGCGCTCCTGGACGACGTCCAAGTGGAGAAGCCCCAGGAATCCGCATCGGAATCCCTGCCCCAAGGCGACAGAGGAGTCTTTCTCGTAGACGAACGAGGCGTCGTTGAGCCGGTATTTCTCCAGTGCGACGGCCAGGTCCTCGTAATCGTCCGAGGCGATGGGATAGATGGAGGCGAAGACGACGGGTTTGACCTCCTTGAAACCGGGAAGTGGGCCGTCGCAGGGCCGGGCGTCCAGGGTGATCGTATCGCCCGTCCGGACGTCGGCGACGGTCTTCACGCCGGCGATGATATAGCCCACCTCGCCCGCCGAGAGGACGGACCGCTTTTCCCGACTCAGGAGAAAGCGCCCGACTTCTTCCACCCGGTAGGTTGTCCCGTTGTACATGAATCGGATCGTGTCGCCGCTTTTCACCGTGCCGTCGAAAATCCGGCAGTTAATGACGGTGCCCCGGAAGGGGTCGTACTTGGCGTCGAAGATCAGGGCCGCAAGGGGGGCCTCGGGATTTCCCCCGGGTGGCGGAATTCGCTCCACGACGGCCTCGAGGATCGCTTCGATGCCGATTCCCTCCTTGGCGGAGCAGCGCAGCGCGCTGTCCGAATCCAGTCCCAGCTCCGCGTCGATCTGTTCCAGAACGCGCTCCACGTCCGCCGCGGGCAGGTCGATCTTGTTGATGACCGGAATGATCTCCAGGTTGTGCTCCAGCGCCAGGTAAAGGTTGGCCAGGGTCTGGGCCTGGACCCCCTGGGCCGCGTCGATCAGGAGAAGTACCCCTTCGCAGGAAGCCAGGGAACGGGAAACTTCATAGGAGAAGTCGACGTGTCCCGGCGTGTCGATCAGGTTGAGCACGTAGTCCCGGCCGTCCTTGGCCCGGTAGGGCAGGGTGATGGCCTGGCTTTTGATCGTGATGCCCCGTTCCCGCTCGATGTCCATGTTGTCCAGGATCTGATCCTGAAAGTTCCGGTCGTCGCAGACGCCGGTATGCTGGATCAGGCGATCCGCCAGGGTGGACTTGCCGTGGTCGATGTGGGCGATGATACTGAAATTGCGTATGGTTTCCATAAACTCCCTTCGAAGCGCCCTTCCTTACTAGAGCCGCGGGGTTTTGTCAATGCGTCCGGGAGGCGGGATATCGTGCGACCCGCGAGTGCGACGGGAAGGTCCCCTGTCGGTCCGTTTCGGAAGGGAAACGGCTCTCGGGGCAGGGAACACCATGACAAGAAGACGGGCAGACGCGGCGATACCGGCAGCCGCAGTTGCGAACGCGACACTGTCGGCGGCGGTTCCGCTTCGCTGCGGAATGGAACCCGTCCGCCCGCTGTAGCCTTGCGGCGGGATCAGGGTGCCTGCTGAAAGCTCACCGTCATGGGATTCTGCAGTTCGAATTTCAGCCCGTCCACCTTGTGGAACAGAGCCTTCATGTCCGCGAAGGATTCGGGTTTCCCGGTGGTCATCTTCTGCATCAGGTCCCTGTTTCCGAGGATCTTCTCGAAATCGAGGTCCATGAGGGTGATATCCGCTCCCTGCCGCCAGGTGGCGTTGGTCTTGGAGATGGAGCCTTCGATCCGGACGGAGACGCTCATCCTCATGCCCTTGAAGAGGGTCTGCATCATCTCCAGGGTTTTGGGATCCATGGGCTGCTCCGGTGCGGCGTTTTCTTTTTCCCCGGAGTCCTTGGCTCCCTTCTCTTTGCTCTGGTCCCTGGACTTCTCCGGCAGGTGGACGGTCAGCATGGCCGGAGCGCCGGCAGCCGCCCTGGTGAACTCGAAACGAATGGCGTCGTCCGCATTCTCTTTTTCTTCCGCTTTGCCCTCCGGGGCGGATTGTTTGCCGCTTTTTTCCTTGCCGATCCGTATCTGGCGGATGTCGTCGAAGGCATAAACGGCGCGGTAACCCGCCGCGTCCCCGGTCTTCTCCGGTACGGCCGACACGAAGCGGACGCCCGTCCCGAACTGGGTCGACTTCTTCTTCGCGTCCTCCATCATCTTCGCGATTTCGTCCGGCTTCTCGGGCTTTGTCTCTTTCAGGCTGTCCTTGTTCGGGCCGCCGTCCGGCTTCTCCTCCCGGCTTTCCTTCTCTGCCGCATTCGTCATGCTCTCCATGAATTCCCTGACGGTATTGGAGATGAGAAGCTTCTCCTCGATGGTTCCGGTTCCGTCGGGACGCACGGAAACGCGGATGTCATCCTGGACGCATCCCTGCAGCAGCAGGGGCAACAGGGCAATGAAACCGGCGGCGATCAAGCGTTTCATGGAACCTCCCGGGACCTTCGGTATTTTTTAGGAATGGAATACCGCTTCTTTCATCACAAAACCATGATGCGGGCAAGAAAAGAAAAGCCCTCCCGGTTTTCGGGAGGGCCTGTGTTTCTTCGCATGAGGCCCGGGTGGCCGTGCTCCATGCCCCGGGCCGCCTGTTCTATCGGAATGCGGATTACGCCAGCTTTTTGAGCAGGTCTTCGGATACTTCCTTGACGCCGGCCGTCCCGTCCACTCCGATGACCTTCGTGCGCTCCTTGAAATAGTTAACCGCCGCCAGGGAGCCGGTCTTCGTGTCGTAGTAGATGCCGTGACGCTTGTCGATGGCGTCCTCGTCCTGGTCGTCGGCCCGGGCCGTCAGGGTCTCGCAGCCGCAGACCCGGCACACCGGCTTGCCGTCTTTTTCCGCCGGCTTGATCGCGTCGATGAAGATGTTGTTGGGATGGTT
Organism: Syntrophaceae bacterium; assembly: GCA_013177825.1. Lineage (NCBI taxonomy): Bacteria > Pseudomonadati > Thermodesulfobacteriota > Syntrophia > Syntrophales > Syntrophaceae > Syntrophaceae bacterium. The sequence goes on along the minus strand of JABLXX010000007.1, from coordinate 91,827 downwards.
GTTGTCATTGGCGCAGAGCCTCCGGCCCATGATGCGCTGTTTGGCGATCTTCCTGTCCAAGAGGATCTCGATGACGAAGTCGAGCTTCATGCCCGCCGCCTGCAGGGCCTTCCAGAGGGCCTCCGCCTGGGCCAGGTTCCTCGGGAAGCCGTCCAGCAGCCAGCCCTTCTTGCAGTCGTCTTCCTGCAGCCGGCTCAGGATCATGGGAACGGTGATCTCGTCGGGGACCAGTTCGCCCTTGTCGATGAAGGCCTTCGCCTTCATGCCCAGTTCCGTTCCCCCCTTGATGTTCTGGCGGAAGATAACGCCCGTCTCGATGTGGGGCACGCCGAACTTCTTCTGGACGATGGCGCCCTGGGTGCCCTTGCCGCTGCCGTTGGGTCCGAAAATAAGAATGTTCATGCGGGAACTCCTTTCGTCTTTATGAGACTCCGGAACGCCGCCGGCTCCGACTCGCGGCGTCGGTTCTTTTTCGCTTTGGCTTCTCCGGAGGGACTCTGCAGTGCGCGAGCCTTATAACCAATCCGGGTCGAGTTGGCAACGGGAAAATGCGGCGGACCGCCGCATCGGCTCAGTGCCCTCAGCCGGGGCTGCAGGAGGTTGCGGCACAGGAAGAGCACCCCGATTTTCCTCCGGCGGAAGCGGACATGAGCTTATGGATCCGCTTCGACCGGCAGGACGGGCAGGCAAGATCCGCTTCCCTGTCGCTCGAACGGACCAGGAGTTCAAAGCGATCCTTGCATTTTTTGCATTCGTATTCGTAGATGGGCATGGTGGTTTCTGGTGTTCCTTCGGATTTCCCCTGTCTGCCGGTATCGGTTACAACGGGTCCGGAAGCCGGGAGATGGTGGCAATGTAGGGCAGGGCCGGCGAAATGTCAAGAATTCCAGGTTCCGGCGGGGCATGACCTCACGTTGCCTGGGAGGTGGCTGCCAGATGAGGGTGCACCCCCGCGTTGACGCCGTCCAACCCCTGTGGTACAAAGCTTCCGGCGCAGCCCGGACCACATCATACAGGCATATCGGGCAAACTCCAGCCAGGAGGTATTTCATGGCCATCTCCCGGAAGATCCAATCCTTCATTTCCCAGTCTTCCTGGATCCGCAAAATGTTCGAGGAGGGTGTCCGCCTCAGGCAGATCCATGGCGCCGAAAACGTCTTCGACTTCAGCCTCGGGAACCCGAACGTGGACCCCCCGGCGGTCTTCAAGGAAGAACTGAGGCGGCTGGCCGCCCAGGAAACAGAGGGAATGCATGGCTACATGCCCAACGCGGGCTACCCGGATACCCGCCGGGCTGTTGCAGACCATCTCTCCGGGATTCACGGCGTCGCGCTGACGGCGGATCACCTCGTCATGACCGCCGGGGCCGGCGGAGCACTCAATGTCATCCTGAAGTCGCTCCTGGATCCGGGGGACGAGGTCGTCGTCCCGACCCCCTTCTTCGTGGAATATCGTTTCTACGCGGACAACGCCGGCGGCGTCCTGAAGCTCGTCCCGACGCGGCCGGACTTTTCCCTCGACCTGGATGCCCTGTCCGAGGCCATCACCGACAAGACGAAGGTCGTCCTCATCAATTCACCCAACAACCCGACAGGGCGCGTTTATGACAAGGCCTCCATCGACGCGCTTGCAGGAATGCTGGCGGAGAAAAGCCGGCTTCTTGGAAAGACGATCTACCTGGTATCCGACGAGCCCTACCGGGAACTGGTATACGATGGCGTGAAAGTTCCCAGCATTCTGGCGGCCTACGGAAACAGTCTCGTGGCTTCCTCCTACTCGAAGAACCTGTCCCTGCCGGGGGAACGGATCGGCTACATCGCCGTCAACCCTTCCGCCGAGCCGATGGAGGATCTCCTGGGAGCCCTGGTCCTGTGCAACCGCATCCTCGGTTTCGTCAACGCGCCGGCCCTGATGCAGCGGGTGATCAGCCGCCTCCAGGGCATTCAGGTGGACGCGGACATCTACAGGAAGAAACGGGACCTCCTGTACGAGGGGCTCGTCAAGGCCGGCTATGAGGTGACGAAACCGGAGGGGGCCTTCTATCTTTTCCCCCGCAGCCCCATCGAGGACGACGTGGCCTTCGTGCGGGCCCTGCAGGCGAAGCGGATCCTGACCGTGCCCGGAAGCGGTTTCGGCGGTCCGGGGCATTTCCGCATCGCCTACTGCGTCGACGACCGGACCATCCTGGGAGCCCTTGAAGGGTTCGCCGAGGTCCGGCGCGAGTATCGCTGAAAAAATCCGGGAGCGGTTTCTTCCGCCGCTCCCGGATACAACAACCCCCTGACTTCCTTTTAAAAAAGAAACCTCCTCCGTTGTTCCTGAGGGGTGCCGTTCCTCCCCTTACCCCATTTTCCTCTTGATTGCACCAATATGTAGTGGTAAAAGGGAACCTCCACCCCAATATGTTGGGTAATTCATCGTCGTTATAATAATCGGTTCATACAAGAAAGCGGAGGGAATTTCCATGCGTGGAAAGATCAGGAAACGGGACGGGCGGCTCGTCAAGTTCAACGCCGAGAAGATTACGAACGCCATCGCCAGGGCCGGGGAGGCGACGGGGGAATTCGACGAGAAGGCAGCCCGAAAGCTCACCATCCGGGTCCTCAACCTGGCGGAAAAACTCTACAACGGCAACATCATGACCGTGGAGGACGCCCAGGACATCGTAGAGGAAGTACTCCTCGATTCCCCCTACCGCAAGACAGCCAAGGCCTACATCATCTACCGGGACCAGCACGCCCGGTTGCGGGAAATCACCCAGAAGATGGAGGTGGACCTGGTCGACCAATACCTCAAGAAGAAGGACTGGAAGATAAACGAAAACAGCAATATGGACTATTCCCTCCAGGGGCTCAACAACTACATCTCTTCGGAAGTGAGCAAGGTCTACTGGCTGAACGAGATCTATTCCCCGGAGATCCGCAAGGCCCATTCGGACGGAGATTTCCACATCCACGACCTCTCCCTCCTGTCGGTCTACTGCGTCGGCTGGGATCTCTACGACCTGCTCCTGGAAGGCTTCCGCGGCGTCTCCGGGAAGGTCGAGAGCCGGCCCGCCAAGCATCTCAGGAGTGCCCTGGGACAGATCGTCAATTTCTTCTACACCCTCCAGGGCGAGGCGGCGGGTGCCCAGGCCTTTTCCAACTTCGACACCCTGCTGGCGCCCTTCATCCGGTACGACGACCTCGAATACATCGAGATCAAGCAGGCCCTCCAGGAATTCATCTTCAACATCAACGTTCCGACCCGGGTCGGCTTCCAGACGCCCTTCACGAACGTCACCCTCGACGTGACGGTGCCCCGGTACTACGCGGATCAGTCCGTCATCATCGGCGGCCAGCCCCAGGAAGACGTCTACGGAGACTTTCAGAAGGAAATGAATCTCTTCAACCGCGCGTTCCTGGAGGTGATGGCGGAAGGGGACGCGAAGGGAAGGGTCTTCACGTTTCCCATCCCGACCTACAACGTCACCAAGAATTTCAACTGGGAAGACCCGAACCTCGCCAGTCTCTGGGAGATGACGGCCAAGTACGGCGTTCCCTACTTCTCCAACTTCATCAACTCCGACATGAATCCGGAGGATGCCCGAAGCATGTGCTGCCGGCTCCGCATCGACAACCGCGAGCTGGAAAAGCGGGGCGGCGGTCTGTTCGGCTCCAACCCCCTGACGGGCTCCATCGGCGTCATTACCATCAACATGCCCCGGATCGGTTTCCTGTCCAATTCGGAGGACGAGTACCTCCAGCGCCTGGAGCGGCTGATGAGCGTAGCCCGGGAGAGCCTGGAGACGAAGCGCAAGGTCCTGGAGAACTTTACCGACGGGAACCTTTACCCCTACACGAGGCACTATCTGCGCAAGATCAAGGAGCGCTTCGGCGAATACTGGAAGAACCACTTTTCCACCATCGGCCTGGTGGGGATGAACGAGGCCTGCCAGAACCTGCTGGGCGTAAACCTGGCCAGTCCCGAGGGCCAGCGGTTCACGAAGAAGGTCCTCGACTTCATGCGGGACCGGCTGGTCCACTTCCAGCGCCAGACGGGAAACAACTACAACCTGGAATCCACCCCCGCCGAGGGGACCAGCTACCGGCTGGCCAAGATCGACAAGGAAAAATATCCCGAGATCCTCTGTGCCAACGAGGACCGCATCCGGGAGGAGAAGGCGGAGCCCTTCTATACGAATTCGACCCAGTTGCCGGTGAATTACACCGACGACATCTTCGAGGCCCTGGACCTGCAGGACGAGATTCAGTCGAAGTACACCGGGGGCACCGTCTTCCATACGTTTGCCGGGGAGCGTGTCGATGACCCCGAAGCGGTCAAGAGCCTCGTCCGGAAGGTCTGCACCCGCTATCACCTTCCGTACATGACCTTTACACCCACCTTCAGCATCTGCCCGTCCCACGGATATCTGAAGGGGGAGATGGAGGAATGCCCGGAATGCCAGTCGCCCTGCGAGATTTACTCCCGGGTGGTGGGATACCTGCGGCCGGTCCAGCAGTGGAACAAGGGAAAACAGGCGGAGTTCCAGCTGAGAAGGGAATACGGGTTCTGAGCATGCGGGCATTGGGAGTATCGCTCTCTATATGAAAATCGGTGGTTTTCAGAAGGTTTCCCTGATCGATTATCCCGGGCGGATCAGCGCCGTCGTATTCACCCAGGGGTGCAACTTCCGCTGTCCCTTCTGCCACAACCCGGAGCTGGTCGATCCCGGACGGTTTGAACCGCTCCTGGACGAGGCGGAGATCCTCGGTTTCCTGGCAAAGCGGCGGGGTAAGCTCGACGGAGTGTCCATCACCGGCGGCGAGCCGACCCTCCAGCCGGACCTTGCGGCGTTTGCCGGGTGCCTGAAAGAAATGGACTTCCTGGTGAAGATCGACACCAACGGCTCCCGGCCGGAGGTCCTGAAGGAGCTGGTCGAACGGCGGCTGATCGATTTCCTGGCCATGGACGTCAAGGGCCCCCTGAAAAAATATGACGCCCTGACGGGCGTCGGTGACAGCAGCCGGGGGATCCGGGAAAGCATCGCCCTCATCGTGGCCTCCGGTCTTCCCTGCGAATTCCGCACCACCGTCGTTCCCTCTCTCCTCGCTGAGCGGGATTTCCGGGAGATCGGGAAACTCGTGGAGAACGCCCCCCGTTTTGTGCTACAGAGATACGCGCGAACGAAACAGCTCGATCCCGCTGTTCCTCCCCCCGGAGCCGAACCGCCGGACCTGGAGAAATGTGCGGAGATCCTGAAACAGCATGTATCCCGGGTCCGGATCCGTTGAGCTCCGGTTCTGTCCCGCCGGGCCAGGTCCGGCCGATAGCGCCGACAATCCCCGTTGAGGTTTTTCCCATGAACGAGACAAGCGAACGGAAGCCCGAAATCCGGTTCACTGCCTATCCCCAGTTGAACCACCTGCTGAACCATCTCGTTGCGGAAGTCCAGGACTTCACCGAGGCCCAGCTTGGCCTGATACGCCGTCTTACCCAGATCGGCTCGGCCCTCTCGGCGGAGCGGAACCTGGGGAAGCTCCTGGAGATGATCATCGACGAGGCCCGGGAGTTCACCACCGCCGACGGCGGGACGCTCTACATCATGTCCGACGACGAGAAGGAGCTCCAGTTTGCCATCGTCCAGAACGGAACGCTGGATGTCCGCATGGGTGGAACCGGGGACCGGATCACCTGGCCTGCCGTTCCGCTTCACTGCCCTGACGGATCGGAGAATTTCTCGAACGTCTCCGCCTTCGTGGCTCTGACGGGCAAGGCGGTGAACATCCCCGACGTCTACCATGCCGAGGGGTTCAACTTCGAGGGGACGAAAAAATTCGACGAGCGGACGGGGTACCGGTCCAAGTCCATGCTTGTCCTTCCCATGCGCAACCATGAGAACGACATCATCGGCGTTCTGCAGCTCCTCAACCCCCGCGACCCCGAGACGGGCGAAACGATTCCGTTCAGCAAGGAGAGCCAGGAAATGACGGAATCCCTGGCCTCTCAGGCCGCCGTGGCGCTCACCAACAACCGCCTCATCGGCGACCTGGAAGAACTCCTCGAATCCTTCATCCGGACCATCGGCAGCGCCATCGACGAAAAATCGCCCTATACGGGCGGCCACATCCGGCGCGTCGCCGAGCTGACCATGGACATCGCCGAGCGGATCAACGCAACAACGCAACCGCCATATGACAATTACCACCTGAACAGCGACGAGATGCGGGAACTTCGGCTCGCGGCGTGGCTACACGACGTGGGCAAGATCACGACGCCGGAGCATGTCGTGGACAAGGCCACGAAACTGCAGACGATCTGCGACCGGATCGATCTCCTGAAGGCCCGCGTCGAGATCATCAAGAAGAACCACATCATTGATGTTCTTCGGCGGAAGTCGCGTGGTGACGGCGCCGGAGGGAAACTGCCGGATGAGGATTACGAAGATGACTTTACCCGGAATCTTGACGAAGACCTGAAATTTCTGGAGACGACCAATCTGGGCGGAGAATTCCTGCCGGACGACAAGGTGAAGCGGCTGAAGGAACTGACGGAAACGAAGTATTGCCTCAACGGCGAGGAACTGCCGGTCCTGACGGAGGACGAGTGTGCCAACCTCAGCATCCGCCGGGGCACCCTGAACGATGCGGAGCGGGAAATCATCAACAACCACACGGTTGTGACCTTCAAAATGCTCTCCCAACTGCCGTTCCCGAAGAAGCTCAAACACGTGCCGGAATATGCATCGTCCCACCATGAGCGCCTCGACGGCACCGGCTACCCGCTGGGTCTCAAAGAGGCCGAGATACCCATCCAGGCCCGCATCCTGGCCCTGGCGGACGTCTTCGAGGCCCTGACGGCCCGGGACAGGCCCTACACAAAGGGCAAGACCCTGGCGGAAGCCCTCAAGATCGTGGGGTTCATGGTGAAGGACCGGCACATCGACGGGGATATTTTCGATCTGTTCGTGCGGGAGAAGCTTTACTCGGCTTACATCCGCCGGGAGGCTCCCCACCTCTTGGCGGAATTGGATGGCGGCGAGTCAGGGTTGTCCTGACCCTTCTTGAGGGAATCGATTGCCTTCTGGACGCGCCGGGACTTTTCCGGGTCCCGCCCAAGAAGCTTTCGGGCCTCTTCAAGGTGGTAGAGGGCGTTGTCCTTTCGGCCGTTTTTCTTCAGGAACAGGCCGTAAAAATAGTGGTAGTCCCCGGTACGGCCCGTTCTGCCATAGGCCATGGCCATATTGTAGAGGATGTCCGCTTCCTGGGGAGGATCGTTTTCCAGCCGCCGGTACAGGTCTACGGCGGCTTCATAATTTTCCATCGTCCCGTAGGCCCTTCCCAGGTAGAGCAGGGTTTCCCTGTCGTCCCGGTCAAGCTGCAGGGCCTTCCGCAGCGGTTCGATGGCCGCCTGTGTCCGTCCGGTCTTTACATAGACGATACCGGTTTCTCTCAGGATATCCGCGTCGTTCGGGGCTTCCTGCAGGATCTTGTGAAAGATCTCCAGGGCCTCGGCAACGCGGCCGGTTCTTTCCAGGGAGACCGCCAGGCCAAGCCGGTCGTCCAGGGAAGCCGGATTCTTCTTAACCCGGTCCCGGAAATAGGCGTAATTCGCCTGCGCGTCCGGCCTGGACAGGGCCATCTCGATCCTGATTCTGTCGAACCGCTTCGAGAGGTTGTCCTTACCCTGCTGCTTCCGGTAAACCGTCTGAAGCATGCCGTCGAGGTAGTGGATCCGGTCGTCCGTTCCCGGGTGGGTTTTGAAATACGAGGGGATGGTGCTCGAGTAGTATTCGTATCGCCGCATCAGGCGCAGCATTTCGACCGAACCCTGGCCATCGTATCCTGTTGAAATAAGGTATGAAAGTCCAAGGCGGTCCGCTTCTTCCTCGTGCTCCCGGCTGTATTTCAGGTTGAGGGTTGTGGCGGCGGCCAGGGAGAAGGCCATGGCCCCGGCGGCCAGGTCGCTGCCTCCGCCCAGGAACGCCCCGGCAAGAATGGCCGCCAAGGCGGCCACGTTCACCTTCGTTGATTTCTCGATGATCCTGGCGATGTGACGGGCGTTCACATGGGCGATTTCATGGGCCATGACACTGGCCAGTTGGGCCTCGTCCTCTGCGATGGCGATGAGACCCCGGGAAACGTAGACATATCCCCCGGGCGTTGCAAAAGCGTTGATGGCAGAGTCCTTGTAGACGGAGAAATGGAAGTCAAAGGGAGCCTTGTTGCTGTGCGAAAGGATGCTGTTGCCCAACTCTGTTATGTAGGACTGGACGCGCTTTTCCTTGTACAGGGCGTTGCTCTTTTCCATCTTTTCGTAGAATTCACGTCCCACTTTCCGCTCGTCCTCCAGGGTGAAGGCGGCCCGGGCGGTGCCGGCGGTCGTAATCGCAAAGCAGACGATCAGACAGATCATCGGAACGGTCAGACCGGAACGGTGTTTCATGAAAGATCTCCTCATCGCTCTTTCCTTACGCGGCGAAATGAATCCTTTCACTTGGCCGGGGGCAGCGTGATCACCTGAATCTCCACCCTCCGGTTCTCATCTCCGCTTCCTTTCGGGAACAGGGGGGCCTCTGTCCCCGCGCCGGAGGCCTCGACGGCGGAGTCGGAGATCCCGGCGTTCAAAAAGGCCTTCCGCAGCAGCTGGGCCATGGCGTCCGTACCCTTCCGGTTTTCCGTCCGGGTCGGTTTCCCGGAGCCGTGGACCGTCATGGACAGCCGCGTTCCCGGATGGGTCTTTACGATTTCTGCAAGGCGCTGAATCTGCCGCTCCGCCTGCGGGGCAAGGGAGGATCCCCTGCTCGTGGCCCGGATCAGATCGTTCCGGGGGATTACGACGACCGGCCCCTTTTCGGACGGGCGAAGCAGGTACCCCAGCCTGTCCAGGGACTTCTGGAACTCGGCCGTCCTCGTCAGGGAGCGGACCTGCCCCTCCATCTGGACAATATCGGCCCCCTTCCGGTTTTCCAGGGCCTTGAAATCATCCTTCAAGCGGCGATTTTCCGCGGACAGCTCTTCCGTCGAACGGATCTTTTCGGCCAGGTCTTTGCGGAGGCCTGCCGCCACGGCATTGAGCGCTTCCACCTGTCCGTTCAGGTTCGCCCGCTCGGTTTTAAGCTGGGCGACATCCTTCTCCAGGCCTGTCTTGGCCTTCTTCAATGCGGACAACTCTCCCGACAGACTTTTCATCTCCCCCTGGGGCTTTCCCACTTGTTCTCGAAGCCTCCGAATTTCCTCGTTCTTGTCTTCGAAGACCTTGATCTTGGCCTCGGTTTCCGGGATTGCCTTTTCCAGCCTCAGGTTTTCCCGTTCATGGGAGATCTTGTCCAGCCGGGCCATGCCGGTGGAGGCGGCGATTTCCGCCATTTCCGCCCAGTAAAGAATGTCCGGGAGGACCTCCGGCTTCAGCTTGCCCCGCCAGGAGAGATTTCCGTCCAGGGCGGCCTGGGCGTTTCCCAGGAATGCCCGGGCTTTTTGAAGCTCCCCAGCCGGGACTTTCAGCTCATCGCTTCTGGCGGTTGTCTTTTCAATGATCGTCCGTGCCTTCTGGATGGCGAACTGGCCCTGCTCTCTTTCGTCGGCCAGTGCGGGAAGGGCCAGGGCGGCGCACAGGATGGAGAACAGCAGGGAGAAGAGAAACCGTTTCATGGCTTTTCTCCTTTCCCGGCCAGGATGTCATCGAGCCGTTTCTGCAGTTTGTCCAGTCTGGCCCGGGTCACGGCGGTTTTCTCCGCCGCTTCCCGCTCCTCGGTCCGGGCCCTGGCCAGATCCATCTGGAGAACAGCTTTGTCCAGTGCCGTCTTCACGGCTCCTTCGTTTCCGCCATCGGCGGCCTCCCCGGCTTTTGCCAGGGTCTGCTGGGTGGCTTCCAGAACGTCCCTGGCATAGATGCCTGCCTTGGCCTGACGCATTTCCTCCAGTGATGCTTTGGCCTGACGGTACCGATCCATGGCGGCGGGGGACACCCCTCCGGCGCTTGCGGCAAGCGGGCAGGCCAGGATTCCCAACAACGTAAAGAAGACGATCAACGGGCGCATGGTTTCCTCCTGCTTGGGAAAACCGCCGGCGGATGGTGGCCGGCGGATGTGGCGGTGAGTTTTTTTATATGCGCGAAGGTTATACCTTTTCGGGGGGGACCGTCAACGGATTTGTCATTTACGGAGGGATTCAACGCGGGACGACGCGTCCGCCCGGCCCCTTGCCCGTGTGACGCTCCAGCAGGACCAGGTCTTCCCGCAGGCGCGCCATGAGGATGTCCCCGTCCGGCACGGTGGACTTGCCGGGATAGATGTCATACCGGGCACGGAGGGTTTCGGGGGTGAAATCGGGCATGACGATGTTGGCTCCCGCCCGGAGGGCCCGGATCCGGCCTTCCGGATGCAGAGTCCCCAGGGCCGTCGTGGCGGGGATATTCGTGTCCCGGGTCAGGAGGCGGGCCAGGGCCAGGACCCGGAGCGTCCTTTTCAGGTCGCCTCCCGGCGCGCCGGCGAGGGGCGTTCCCGGGTGGGGGATGAAGGGGCCGATCCCCAGCATGTCCGCATCGAGGGAGCGGATCAGGAGCAGGTCGTCCGCCAGGATTTCCGGCGTCTGTCCCGGGAGGCCCACCATGTTCCCCGTTCCGACCTCGTAGCCCAGGTCCCGGAGGTCCTTCAGGCAGCGGAGGCGGTCCTCCAGCATGCATCCGGGCCGGAGCCGCCGGTAGAGGTCCGGAGAGGCCGTCTCGTGCTTGAGGAGATACCGGTCCGCTCCGGCCTCGCGGAAGGCCCGGTAGTCTTCCAGGGGCCGCTCTCCCACCGAGAGCGTCACGATCAGGCCCGTCTCGTTCCTGATCCGGCCGACGATGCGGCACAGGTCGCCACGGGTGTATGCGGGATCCTCGCCGGACTGAAGGACAACCGTGCCGATGTCCCTGTCCCGGATCCGGCGGACGGCGGCGAGGACGGCGTCCTCGTCCATCCGATAGCGAATGATGTCCCGGTTGTCCCGGCGGAGGCCGCAGTAGAGGCAATTCTGCCGGCAGAAATTGGAGAACTCTACGATGCCGCGAAGATAGACGGCATCCCCGACGGCTTCCCGGCGGACGGCGTCGGCCGCCGTGCCGAGCGCCTCCAGGGACTCCTCGTCCGCCAGGTTCAGAAGGAGGGTCAGGTCTTCCCGGGAGAGAGACTCCCCCCGGCGGGCCGTCCCGATCAGCCCGGCGATCCGGTCCGGCGATTCAGACATAGAGATCCCGCTGCCCTTCCTCGATCTTCCGCAGGCGTTTCTCCAGATTTTCACGCTGGCGGCTGCTTTTCGTCTCCGCCAGGAGACGGTCGATCAGGGCGTCGCCCACGGCCTTGGTCTCCGGAGATGCGTAGTCCTGCAGGTATTCCTTGTAGGTGAGGATGGCATTGGTTCGGCAGAACTTCTGGATCAGCCCCGGTTTTGCCAGGTCCATGAAATCCGCCCCCGTCCGGCCCAGCCGGTAGCAGGCGGTGCAGAAGCTGGGAATGTGCCCGTGGGTGCTGATGTCGAGGATCACCTCGTCGAGGGTCCGCGTGTCCCCCAGGTTGAATTGGGCCGCCCGGAACCCCTCGCTGGAATCCTCCCGGTAGCCTCCCGGATTCGTCCGGGATCCCGCGCTGATCTGGGAAATCCCCAGGTCGAAAACCTCGCTCCGGAGGGCTGCTGTCTCGCGGGTGGAGAGGATCATTCCCGTGTAGGGGACGGCCATGCGGATCACCGCCACGAGTTTCTTGAATTCCTCGTCGGAGACCGGGTGGGGCGGCTTGATAGCCGCCGGCGCGTTGAGGGCCGGCTCCAGCCGTGGAATCGAGATGGTGTGGGGGCCCACGCCGCAGTCCCGCTCGAGCTGCAGGGCGTGGAAGAGGAGCCCGAGGACCTCGAACTTGTAATCGTAGAGGCCGAAGAGGGCTCCGATGCCCACGTCGTCGATGCCGCCCTCCTGGGCCCGGTGCATGGCCGTCAGCCGCCGGACGTAGTCTTTCTTGGGGCCGCTGGGGTGCATCCGGCGGTACGTCCCGTGGTGATAGGTTTCCTGGAACAGGACGTAGGTCCCGATCTTCGCCGCCTTGAGCCGCCGGAACTCCTCGACTTCCAGCGGGGCGATCTCCACATTGATTCGCCGGATCTCTCCGCCCTTCTCCGTCTTCACGGAATAGGCCGTTTCAATGGCCTCAACGAAGTAGTCCAGGCTGGATCGGCCGGGGTGCTCGCCGCAGAGCATCAGGAGCCGCTTGTGCCCCTCCCGCTCCAGGACGCTTACTTCGCTTGCAATCTGCTCCAGGGAGAGGGCCACGCGCTTGAGGTCCTTGTTGTCCTTGCGGAATCCGCAGTAGAGGCAGTTGTTGCTGCAGAAGTTCGCGATGTAGAGGGGGGCGAAAAGAACCAGGCGGTTCCCGTAGATGTCCCGCTTGATCTGCCGGGCCGTCCGACCGATTTCGGCCAGGAGCTCCGGGTCCTCCGTCTGCAGGAGAACGGCCGTCTCCTCCGGCGTCAAGCCTTGCAGCTTCTTCGCTTTTTCAATCAGTTCCTCAACCCGCCGACGGGACGGGTTCTTCGATTCGTCAAGCAGTCGCTCGATCTTTCCGTCGTCGATGAAATCTGCGGTCATTTGGTCTTTCCCTTCTATGCTTTGGTCAGGGCCGACTTCACCTGCACGCCCTCCAGGGCGCCCAGCTTTCCCGTCAGGGAGCCGATCTCGTCGGTGGTGGCGTGAACGATGAGCGAGATGATGTGAAGGCCCTTGGGCGGGTAGGGCAGCCCCATCCGGCCGATGACGGCCTCGCCGTGCTCGCTCAGGATGGCGTTGATCCGGTTGGCCTGGTCGGCCCGGTTCGTGATGATGATGGTGATGGTTCCGATGCGACGGTTCATGCATGCTCCTTCCATTGCAAAAAAAAGAGGTCCGCTCCTGAAGGGAGCAGACCTCTCGCGATGGCTCGTTGCGCTCCCCCTCGAGGTCAGACGGCGTCCTTCCTCTCAGGACCGGCCGGATTCACCAGCCGCGCGCTATTCATCACAGATCATCGGGAATGTCAACGGGTATGTCGGCAAGCGTATCGCGGCGCCTGACGGCAAACGGTTATTCCAGTCGATAGCCTTTCTCACGAAAAAGCCGGAGGCAGACGTCGACGACCTCGGAATCGTAGAAAACACCGCGGTTGGCAACGATTTCCTCCAAGGCGGACTCGATTCCCATGGATGGACGGTAGGGGCGGTGGATGGCGATGGCCTCGACTACGTCGGCCACGGCCAGGATTCGCGCTTCCATGAGAATTGCATCGCCCTTGAGGCCAAGAGGATAGCCGGATCCGTCCATCCGTTCGTGATGCTGAAGGATCATGCCTGCCAGGTCCCAGGGGAATTCGATTTCCTTGAGGATGTCGGACCCGACACGCGAATGGGTTTTGACGAGCTGAAACTCGACCTCCGACAGCTTTCCGGGCTTGCTCAGGATTTCAGAGGGGATTCCAATTTTTCCGATGTCGTGGATGGCGCCGGCCAGGCGGATGGCCTTGATTTCGTCGGGGCTCCGGTTCATCTCGACGGCGATGGCTTCGGCCAGTTCCGCGACACGTCGCTGGTGGCCCGCCGTATAGGGATCCCTCATTTCCACGACGTTGACCGTCACCTGGATGATGCCTCCGATGGCGGCCTTCAACCTGTCGAGGCTGGACCGGATCTGTTCCTCCGCCTGCTTGCGATCGGTGATGTCCCGGGCGAAGACGAGGGCACCCCGTTTTCCCTGAAACACAATGGGAACGGCGGAGATTTCCACCGTTACGGAGGATCCGTCCATCCGGAGGCAGACCTCCTCGATCCGCGGCACCGGTTCCTGTTCGACATAGAGCCGATGAACCCGCCGCCTCACGCTCTCATGGTAGTCCGGGTGAAACCGGTCGATGACGGGCCGCCCCAGGAGCTGTCCCGCCGTGTCCGCGCCGAAGAGCTTTACGGCGGCGCGGTTCAGATAGGCGAACCGCTGCTCCGTCGATACGAAAATGACGTCGGGGGCGTTGTCCACCAGGAGCCGGAAGCGCGTTTCGCTTTCCAGGAGAGAGGCTTCCACGTGCTTGCGTTCCCGAATGTCCCGGGTGTTTCCCTGGAGTCCGATCACCTCTCCATTCTCGTCCAGGAGCCAGGATGAACTGACCTCGATGTCGATGATGCTGCCGTCCTTTGCGTACTGCCGGAGCTCCAGGGTCCGGACCCGGGCCCGCTCGGAGGGCGGCTTGGCCAGCTCCGCCGCAATTTGTGCCATGACGGCATCGTAATCTTCCGGGAAGACGTATTTGCCGAAGGGGATCGCCATGGCCTCCTCCGGCGTGAATCCGGCCAGCTCCCGGATCGACGGGCTGATGTAGGTAAAACGACCGTTCAGGTCCATGGTCCAGATGACATCGGTGGAATTTTCTGTCAGGAGCCGGTATTTCCGCTCCTGTTCCTGAAGGAGCCTTTCCATGCGCTTCCGTTCCGTGATGTCTCTTGATACGCCGTGCAGTCCGACGGGCTTTCCCTCGGTATCCCGGATGCCGCTGACCAGGTTTTCCATCCACACGGTGGAGCCGTCCTTATTGATGTACTCCATCTCCACCGCCATGGTGCGGTTGCGGTCGGCGTCGCCCCTCTGTTCCCGCTCGATCTCGGCGGCCATAAGTTCCACGGCCCGGGCGTACGACTCGGGGGTCACCTGATCCCCGGCTTTCTGACGGATTCGTTCTTCCGGTGTGTATCCGTGGACCTTCAGTACCGAGGGGCTGACGTAGGTGGTCTGCAGGTTGAGATCGACCGTCCAGATGACGTCGGTCATCTGTTCCGTCAGGAAGCGGAACAGGGACTCCTGCTCGAAGGGAGGTGCGCCGGTCCCGCCTTTGGTGTCCTGGTCGTCCATGTCGAGGTCTCCTGGAGATCGGCCGCCCGTTGGGGCCGGGGCCCCGATCGGCCTTAAGTGCCGGGAAAATCTCTTCCGCCGGGGCAGAGGATTGATTTTATATGGAAGATAGCCTTTGCTGTCAAGGCAGCGGGAGTGTTGTGGAGGGGCAGAATGCAGAGCCGATCAGCTTTTCCGGCCCAGGCCTGTTCCGGCCGCCGCGGCCCGCTCGTAGGCCAGGAGTGCCGAGGGGAAGGGCGTCAGGACCCGGCGGATGACCCCCTGGGTGTAGGAGATGGCCAGGCCGTAGTTTGTGACGGGAACGCCGGCCTCGCGGGCCTTGTGGAGGCGGCTCAGCATCTCCCGGCGGTTGAGCATGCAGGCGCCGCAGTGGATGACGAGCCGGTACCGGGAGAGATCCTCCGGATAATCCCTTCCCGCCGAGACGTCCACCGCCAGCTCGCCGCCGACGTACTGCCGCAGCCAGCGGGGGATCTTCACCCGGCCGATGTCGTCCTGCAGGGGATGGTGGGAGCAGGCCTCGGCGATGAGGACCGGGTCCCCCGGGCGGAGGCGCTCGATGGCGGCGACCCCGGCGGCGGCCGTGGCCAGGTCGCCTTTCTGCCGCGCCATCAGGATGGAGAAGGTCGTCAGGGGGACCGATGCCGGCGTGTCGCCGGAGACCTTGAGGATCGCCTGGGAGTCCGTCACCACCAGGTCGGGCGGGCGAACCAGGCGGGCCAGCATGGCCGCCAGCTCCCGCTCCTTCACCATCAGGGCCGCGGCGTCACTGTCCAAGGCGTCGCGGATGGTCTGGACCTGCGGCAGGATCAGGCGTCCCTTGGGGGCCTGGAGATCGATGGGCACCACCAGCACGGCCAGGCCGCCCGGGGGCAGGAGGTCTCCCACCAGGGGCGGTGGCTCCAGGAAGTGATCCGGCGCCGTCTCCAGAAGGTGCCGCTTCACCGCCTCCAGGGCCGCTTCCCGGCCCGCCCCGTCCGTGCTGGAGACGGCCAGGACCCGCCCGGCCTTCTCCCGGAGCGAGGTGAGGAACGCCTCCGACGGTGCGCGAAGGTCCGTCTTGTTCACAACCGGGATGACGGGGATTTTTCGTTCCTTCGCTTCATTCAGAAGGTTCTCCTCGAACTCCGTCCAGTCTTCCGCCTCCGTCACAAGGAGGATTGCATCGGCCCGGTCGAGGATCCGCCGGGTCTTCTCCAGCCTTTTGGCCGCCAGTTCCGTGGCGTCGTCCAGGCCCGCCGTGTCCAGGAACAGGACGGGGCCCAGGGGCAAAAGCTCCGCCGCCTTCTCCACCACGTCCGTTGTCGTCCCCGCCACGGGGGAGGTGATGGCCACGTCCTGGCCCAGCAGGTAATTGAGGAGGCTCGACTTGCCTACGTTCGTGCGGCCGAAGAGGGCCACGTGGAGGCGGTTTCCCTTGGGGGTGGTGTCCATGTTCACTTCTCTTTCCGGTATCCCAGGGCGGTGAGCGACCAGGGTGACAGGATCCGGTCGATCATCTCTTTTCCCAGTTTTTCTTCCAGGAAGGTTCGCATCGTCCGGCTCTCCGAAAGGCCCTGCCTTTCCAGTTCTCGGTATTCCCGGATCAGTTCCGTGGCCCGCTCGTATCCCAGGTGGGGCACCAGGGCCGTCACCAGCATGGGACTCCGGTCGAAGGCTCTCCGGCAGGCCTCTTCGTCCGCTTCAACGCCCCGGACGTGCCCCGCCAGAAGCGTGTCGGCCTTCTCCAGGAGGTCCAGCGACTCGAGGAAGGCGTCCGCCGCCAGGGGCAGGAATTCGCTGATCTGGCCGGTGCCCCGGCTCAGGGCGTCGGAGACGATCGCGTCGTTGGCGAAGACCTTGAGTCCCGCCTGGATCGCCGCCTCCGCAAGGACTGGATTCACCTTGCCCGGCATGATGGACGAACCCGCCTGGAGGTCCGGCAGGCGGATCTCTCCGAGAAGGTTGAGGAGGCGCAGATCCCCGGCGATCTTGACGAGGTTGGCCGCGTGGGCCTTGAGGATGCCCGATACCTCCACGAGGGGATCGGCGAAGGCCGTCTCGCCCGTCAGGTTCTCTCCCCGGGAGAGGCCCATCCCCGTCGCCTCCCGGAGCTTCTCGATGACCAGGAAGATGTAGTCCCGCGGGGCCGCGAGCCCCGTTCCCACGGCCGTTCCGCCGAGGTTGACCACTCGGAGCCGCTCTTCCCCCTTGAAGGTGCGCCAGCGGTCCCGGGAGATCGCCTCGGCGAAAGCGGCGAACTCCGCCCCCAGCGTCATGGGCACCGCCTCCTGCAGCTCCGTCCGTCCGACCTTGACGATGGCGCCGAAGGCCTTTTCCTTCTCCTGGAAAGCCCCCTGGAGGTCTGCCGCTCCCCGGCTGAGTCCCCGCAGTCCAAAGATCCCGGCGATCTTCACGGCCGTGGGGTAGGTGTCGTTCGTGGACTGGTGGAGATTGACGTGCTCCAGGGGGTGGACGAGGGCGTAGTCGCCTCTCCGTCCCTCCAGGATCTCGATGGCCCGGTTGGCCAGGACTTCGTTCAGGTTCATGTTCGTGGACGTGCCTGCACCGCCCTGGAGGGCGTCCACGGGGAACTGGCCGTCGAGCACGCCCCCCGCGACTTCATCGCAGGCCTGCTCGACGGCCCGGGCCCTCTCCGCATCCAGGTAACCCAGTTCGGCATTGGCCCGGCAACAGGCCTTCTTGACCAGGGCATAGGCCCGGATCAGCCCGACGTTGACGGTCCTCCCGGAGAGGGGAAAGTTGCGGACCGCCCGGTGGGTGTGGATTCCCCAGTATGCGTCCGCCGGGATCTCCAGTTCGCCGAGGAGGTCTTTTTCGAAGCGCGTCGAGTTCATCAGTTTTCCTGAAACGTGCCCGGAGTTTGCGTTTGTTTCGCTTCTCAATGCCGGCGGCCGGATGATAACAGGCGGCGGTCCGGATCGGCCACCGCACAATGCGCGCCGCCTGTGGTTTATATATGACCCTCCCGCCACTGTCGAGGGGGAATCGACCCGGAACGATGAACGGAATCGGCGCAGGAGCGGAAGAATGGGGCAGCCGCAGACCTACCGGTAGATCGGCACGCTCATCCGCTCGATCTTCATCTGCTGCTGGGCGCCGAAGACGTCCGGGCTGCCGGGGGTGCCGGAAATCCGGTCCCGGTAGCGGGAGATCTTGACGGCGAAGCACGGGTCGGCGCGGAACGTCCCCATGATGCGGTCTTCCGGCACGCCGAGCGTTTTCGCGATCGCCTCCTTCGTGAAGGCGTTCGATCGGAGGGCCTGCCGGTACTCCTCCTCCGACTTGAAAAAGACGTCGTAGGTGATCGTGTTGATCCCCGCATCCTTGGAGCGCAGGACCTGGATCATGTCGAGGAGCGGCCGGTATTCGACGGGCTCTCCCGAGTGCGCCACCGGCTCGATGGCGTCCACGCTGCGGTCGTCCAGGCTGCCGGGATAGTCCGTGAGGCCGATCGGCAAATACGCGGGCCGCATCTCCCGGATCGGAGTCCAGTCCCGACCGTTTGCCTCGTACAGCCGGATCGGAAACAGGTGTTCCCGGATCGCCTTCTCGTTGTTCCAGAGGTGAAAGACGCTCCAGGCATAGCTGTCGGCTCCTTCCAGGCGGAGAAAGGACGGACGGCCCGGATCGAGGTATGCCTCCGCCTGCTTCAGGTCCTCTTCGTGCCGCCTTGCGGCTTCCTCGGCGGTCTCCGCCACGGTCTCCAGGAACAGCAAGGGATGCTCCGGGCCGGCGATGATGAAATCGACGGTGCATCCGGCGTAGATGGCCGGATACTCCTCAGCGGCGAGGGCCAGGATCGTCCGGAAGATATCTGCCCTTTGTTCGATGAAACGGGGCTCCCTCGTCCCGGCCAGGACGAGAGCGGTATGGGTGCCGTCCGCTTCCCGGAATACGACCTCGCTGGGTGACATGGGGAACGCCAGGTTGCCCGCCGTCGTGATGCGGCCGGGATACCCAAAGTGCAGCATGAAGCCCTTCAGGACCGTGGAGAGCGCCTCCACGCCGTCCCCGTCGGAGCCGTTGACCTTGAGCAGGATGCCGATCTCCTGTTCTCCCGGGAGGAGGCGGCTTCGCTCCACGGCGTTCAGGCCGTAGACAAGGTGCCGGTCGAGGAGGGGATCGCGGGAGAGGGCGGCTTCCTCTTTCAGGGGCAGGAAAGAGACCAGCCTTTTGCCGATCTTCCGGCTGCCCTCGATCTTGACGGTCAGCGGGCTGTGTACGAAAGCGGCGTTCCGGATCCCGGCGGTCCGGTCGCTGTCCTGGAAATACTCCGTTCGCTGCATGACCAGGACGCCCTCGGGGTAATACTGCAGGCAGGGGTGGCTCTCTTCGTAGAGCGCGTGGGCGGCGACGGAATAGACCGTGGCCTTCCGCTCCGGGTTCGGGGGGATGAATACGACGCTCCCGTCGTCCCGGAACTCCGCGATCAGGTAGTCGCTGGCCGAGCCGGGATCGCAGGCGATGGCGCCGCATTCCAGGATGTGGGCCGCCTGGAAGGCCAGGCCCGGGTCGATCCCGCGCCGGACCGGGTCCGCGGCGAAGATGGACACGTCGCAGGAGCGGCCGCAGAGAACGATCTGTGCCCCCGCGTCGAGGGCGGTGATGTACGGGGCGATGCCCATCTGGGCGACCAGCCGGCTGTTCCGGACATCGTCTTCGGCCAGCGCCGGCATGGACCCCAGGGGCCGCAGCTCGTCGATGCGGCCGATCAGAAGACCGTTGTCCACATGCCCGTCCACGACGGCCACCCGGAGGTCCCTCGCGTTCTCCTCCTCGAAGATCTCCCGGATGAGCTCCAGCATGAAGGCCAGGTGGGGCTCGTCGCCGGCGAGGCCGAGGCTGCCGATGAGGAGCGGGCAGTTCATCCGGAGGGCGGCCCGGAGGAGCAGTGTGAAGTCCCGCTTCAGGGAGGCCGGCTTCATGTAGGATTTCCCCGTCCCCAGGTAATAGGGGCCCGGGTCCATGGAGCCCGCGTCGGCCCCGATGAGGTCGATCTTCATCTTCATGGCTTCTTCCCAGGAGGATTCGGGACAGCTGTAGCCCAACTTGGATGCCAGGATGCGGTAGCTCATGATGTCTCCTTTCGTTTCCCGGTAGCTCGGGCGGATTCGCCGTCCATTTTGTCCGAAGGTCCGGCGGGCGGCTGAAAACGGGTCGCCGCTCTTTTTCGAAACGCGGCATGAAGGTCAGGGATCACGATATAGGACCGTTTGGCGATTTGCGCAACGGGTTTGCGTTCGGGTGTCCCGATCCGCGAACGATGCGAAGGATGCGAGCGACGCCCATGAGGACATCAGGCATCCCCGTAGCCCATCGGATTGGCCTGTCGCCAGAGCCAGGCGCTCTCGATGATGTCCTCCAGATAGGGGCGTTTTGGCTCCCAGCCCAGCTCCCTGCGGATGTGTTCGCTCCCGGCCACGAGGATTGCGGGGTCGCCGGGACGACGGGGCTCCTCCACGACGGGGACCGGGTGGCCCGTCACCCGGCGGGCGGCCCCGATGACCTGCCGGACGGAATATCCCCGGCCGTTGCCCAGGTTGTAGCGCAGGGAGCGCCTGCTTCCCAGGGCCTCCAGGGCCAGGAGGTGTGCGGCGGCCAGATCCTCGACATGGATGTAGTCCCGGATGCAGGTTCCGTCCGGGGTCGGATAGTCCGTCCCGAAGACCTTGATCTGGGGACGCTTTTCCAGGGCCGTGTCCAGCACCAGGGGGATCAGGTGGGTCTCGGGGCGGTGGTCTTCCCCGAGGCGGTCGGAGCAGCCGGCGGCATTGAAGTAGCGAAGGGCGGCATAGCGCAGCCCCCGCTGCCGGCCCAGCCAGTCCAGAGCCTGCTCCACCATGAGCTTGGCCTGGCCGTAGGCGTTGGTCGGCCGTTGGGGATGGGCTTCATCGATGGGAATGTATTGCGGCTCGCCATAGGTGGCGGCGGTGGAGCTGAATACGAATTTCCCGATCCCCGCCCGGAGCATCGCCTCAAGGAGGATCATGGTCCGGGCCGTGTTGTTCACGAAGAATCGTTCCGGGAAGGCCATGGATTCGCCGGCCTCGATATAGGCCGCGAAATGCACAATCGCCTCCACACACCCCTCGCTGAAAATCTGTGACAGAAGGGCCGCATCGCCGCAGTCTCCCCGGACAAAGGCCGCCTCGGGGCGGACCGCTAGACGGTGCCCCTTCTCCAGCGTGTCCAGAACGGTGACCCGGTGGCCTTCCCGGATCAGCAGGTCGACGACATGGCTCCCGATGAATCCGGCTCCGCCGGTGACGAGAACGTGCATTCGGAACTCCCGGATGAATCCTGCCGCTGTTTATAGTGAATCTCGGAGCATTCCCGCAGCCTGGCCGCAGCCTGCTCCGCCGTGATGTCGCGCCCGGGCATGCCGAGCATTTCAAATCCCACCATGAATTTCCGGACCGTGGCGCTCCTGAGGAGTGGCGGATAGAAATGAAGGTGGAGCACCCATTCGGGGTGTTCCTCGCCGTCGAAAGGCGCCTGGTGAAAGCCCATGCTGTAGGGGAAGCTGATTTCGAAAAGGTTGTCGTAGCGGGTGGTCAGGCGCTTGAGGAGATCCGCCAGGGCCAGCCGCTCCGCCGCCTCCAGTTCCGGCAGGCGGGACACGGGGCGGCGGGGGATGAGCAGCGTTTCGAAGGGCCAGAGCGCCCAGAAGGGCACCAGGGCCGTCCAGTGCTCGTTTTCCACTACAATGCGCACGCCGGCGGTCCTTTCCTGGATCAGCACGTCCAGCAGCAGGGGACGGCCGTGCGTCTGAAAATACTGCCGCTGGCAAACCAGCTCTCTGGCGGGCTCCGTGGGAATGTACTCCGTGGCCCAGATCTGGCTGTGGGGGTGGGGATTCGAACAGCCCATGATTTCGCCTTTGTTCTCGAAGATCTGGACGTAACGGATGGAATCCCGGGCGCCCAGGGCGGCGGTTTCCTCGGACCAGGCAGCGAGAACGGCATCGATCTCCTCCATGCCGAGTTCCGGCAGGCTGAGATCGTGGCGCGGGGAAAAGCACACGACCCGGCAGACTCCACCTTCTGCCTCCGCCGTCAACAGGCCGTATTCAAATCGTTCGGGCCTTCGATGCAGTCTGGGCTGGAGTGCCGCAAAATCGTTGTCGAAGGCGAATGTCCCTTCATAAGTCGGATTCATGCGGCCTCCCGCCCGGGTGTTGCCGGGGCAGAGATAGCAGTCCGGATCGTAGGCCGGGCGGCCGGCCTCGGGAGTTCGTTCCCGGAGTCCCTGCCAGGGACGCTGATTGCGATTGGGACTCACCAGGATGTATTCACCGGTCAGGACATTGAGCCGGCGATGGGAGCGGTCTGAGAACATCAGGTTTCCTCCGTTGTACCGTTGTCGATGCAGCAGACGTGAATGACGGGGGATTTCTTCAGGCGGTCGCGAAAAACGGCCGCCATGGCCTCCCGGAAACGGTCCAGGGCGGTTTCTTCCACCAAGTTGATCGTGCAGCCTCCGAAACCGCCGCCCATCATGCGGCTCCCCAGGACGCCCGGCACTGCCATGGCCGCCTCCGCCAGGACGTCGAGCTGCGCGCAGGAAACCTCGTATTCGTCGCGCAGGCCCTTGTGAGTGGCGTTCATGAGGGTGCCGACGGCCTGCGGATCGTTCCGCTCCAGGGCCTCGCAGGCCTCCAGTACGCGCAGGTTTTCCTCCACAGCGTAGCGGCATCGACGGTATACAAGGGGATCCAGCCGATTCCGGACCGCCTCCAGCATGTCCGGAGTGGCGTCCCGGAGGCTCCAGACTTCCGGAAAAGCCTCCGCCAGCACGGTTACGCCCGCCTCGCACTGGGCCCGTCGCACATTGTACTCGCTGTTCCGGAGGGTTCGCCGTATCTGCGAATCGCACAATACAACGCGTATGTCGTCCCGCTTGAAGGGCACGTATCGGAAGCTGTAGGTCCGGCAGTCCAGATGAATCAGGTGATCCTTCCTCCCGAGCAGGGAGGCGAATGGATCCATGATTCCGCAGGCCACGCCAACAAACCGGTTCTCTGACCGCTGGCAGAGACGGGCCAGGGCCACGGGGTCCAGGACCAGGCCGAAAAGCGAGTTGAGGGCAAAGGCGAAGCCGCATTCCAACGCGGCGGAAGAGGACATGCCGCTGGCGATGGGTACGTTTCCCCCGAATGCACAGTCCACGCCCGGGACCTTCCTGCCGTCCGCGGCCAGCTCGGCGTAGATTCCCAGCAGGTAATTGGCCCAGTGAGACTCGGAATGGGAGAGCTTGTCCAGGTCCAGGACCAGCGTGTCGTTCAGATCCACGCTGTAGAAACGGCAGAAACGGTCCCGGCGGGGGCTTGCGGCAAGCCATATGGCCCGGTCCACGGCGCCGGGAAGCGCGAAGCCCAGATTGTAGTCCGTGTGCTCGCCGATGAGGTTCACGCGGCCGGGGCTGCGAACCATCATGGCGGGCTCGCCGAAGTGGCGGCGGAAGGCCCCGCGAATTCGGCCGGCTTGATCCCCGGCGGCCATGGACGGATGATTCCCGGGAGAGAGGGCCAGAAGCGCCATCACCGCATCACCGCCGACTGGTTGCGCTGTTTGAACTGATCCAGAAGGATGGCGATGATCAGAATGGCGCCTCGGACCACGTACTGGTAGAAGGTCTCGACGTTCAGCAGGTTCAGGACGTTCTGGACCGTTCCCATGATGAGGACGCCCGCCAGCAGCCCTTCGATCGTGGCGATGCCGCCCAACAGGGAGACGCCGCCGAGAACGCAGGCCGCGATCACGTCCAGCTCCAGCCCCAGGCCGACGTTGGGCTGCCCGCTTGTCATGCGGGACGACAGGATGACCCCGGCGATTCCGCAGACGACCCCCTGCAGGGTGAACGCCGCGTTCTTCATCCGGGAGACATTGATCCCGGCCAGGCGGGACGCCTCTTTGTTGCCGCCGATGGCCAGGATGTTTTTCCCGTAGGACGTGCTGTTCAGCAGGATTCCGAACACGATGAAAATCAGGATGGTGATCCAGATGGGGTTTGGAATCCCGAAAACCGACTCGTTGCCCAGAGCAAAGAATTCCGGGATGGTGATGCCGATGGCGATGCCGTCGGAAACGATCATGGCTCCGCCCCGGACGATCTGCATGGTCGCCAGGGTACAGATCAGAGGGTTCAGATTGAAGACGGCGATCAGGGTCCCGTTCAGCAGCCCCACGGCCCCCCCGCCGATCACTCCCGCCAGGGCGCCGATATAGACGTCGCCGGTCTGGTTGATGACCGTGGCGGCGATGATGCCGGAAAAAGCGACAATGGAGCCGACGGAGAGATCCAGGTCACCGGCGGCGAGGATGAACATCATGGTGCAGGCGATCATGCCGATCGTCGTGATGGAAAGGGCCAGCCCGATCATGTTGCGCAGCGTGAAAAAGTAGGGCACGAACACCGAGCACGCAATGAACATGACGACATAGACCACCACCATTCCGGAATTCGCCCAGATGTTCTGCAGAAACCGGTTGATCCGCACCTTCTTCAAATCCCATACGGCTTTTGCCGATTCCGCCTGTTGCTCAACGATCCTGTTCATAAAGCGAATATCCTCGATTATCCTTTGGGTAATGCCATCGAAAGAAGGGTTTCCTCGCTGACGTCTCTCCGGTCCACCTCACCGATGATGGTGCCGCCGCACATGACCACGACCCGGTCGGCGACGCCCATCACTTCCGGCAGACTGCTGGACGCAAAAATGACCGTTTTCCCTTCTTCCGCCAGTCCGTACATGATCTGGTAAATCTCGTACTTCGATCCGACGTCGATGCCGCGGGTCGGCTCGTCCAGCAGGAAGACGTCGACTTTTTCGCTGAGCCACCGCGCCAGGATGGCTTTCTGCTGGTTTCCGCCCGACAGGTTGCCGATGAACTGGTCTCTTGACGGGGTTCGGATGTGAAGCTTTTCGATGTAGCTGTCCGCCCGTTCCCGCTCGCGCCGCTTGTTCAGGAAAAGGCCGAGTTTCAGGAAATGCCGCCGGGAACTGATGTTGATGTTCTCGCTCAGGGACCGGACGGCGATGATTCCCTCGTATTTCCTGTCTTCCGGGCAGAGGCACAGACCCTGATTGATGGCGGAAAAGGGATTGTGGACGGCGATGGGTTTGCCGTCGACGCGAATATTGCCGCATCGCTTCTCGATGGCGCCGAAGATGTTCTTCATCAGCTCCGTCCGGCCCGAACCGCTGAGGCCGAAGAACCCGACAATTTCGCCCCGCGCCGCGGAAAAGGAAGACTTTTGCTTGATTCCGGGGCCTTGAAGGCCGGATACCTCAAACAGCGTGGAGCCTTTTTCCCGGGGACGGTAACCGTACATATCCTTCATTTCACGACCGACCATGCGCTGGATCAGGGTATTGTCCGTCACGCCGTCCATCGACTCGAAGGTCTGGATCCTCCGGCCGTCCCGGAAGACGGTGACGGCATCACAGAGCGTGAAAATCTCTTCGAGCCGGTGCGACACGTAGAGAATGGTTTTCCCCCGTGCGCGGAGATTCCGGATGATGCGGAAAAGCTGTTCCGTTTCCTTCCTGGAGAGGGAGCTGGTCGGCTCGTCGAACGCGATGACCTCGGCGTTATGGAGGAGGGCCTTGCTGATCTCGATCATCTGTCTCTGCCCGATGGGCAGATGCTTCAGCCTGGTGTCCGGATCGATGTCCTCCAGAAGTTCCGCGATCTGGGTCCGGGACCGCTCCAGCAGTTTTTTCCTGTCCAGGAAGAAACCGCGCTGCGGCCATTTCCCGAGAAGCAGGTTTTCCGCCACCGTCATCTCCGGGACCAGGTTCAGCTCCTGGTAGATGATGGCGACCCCGGCATCGATTGCATCGCGGGTTCTGGTGAAAACCTTCGGTTCCTGATGGATGACGATTTTCCCTTCCGTGGGAGTGTATGCACCGCTCAATATCTTCAGCAGCGTGGATTTGCCGGCGCCGTTCTCTCCGACCAGACCGTGCACCGTTCCTTTCGCTACACCGAACGAGACGTTGTCGAGGGCCTTGACTCCGGGAAAAGTCTTGGTGATGCCTTGAAACTCCAGAAACGAACTCATGATTCCATCGCCCTGCAGGTTGGGATCGGGCGGAACCGCGGCGGTGCCGTCGTTCCGCCCTTTTCCTGTTTCCTTGCGGTCCCGGTTCCTACTTGAGACCCATCAGGTTTTTGTAGTTCTTGCGCGTCATGACGGTGCCCGCCGTCCAGGTGATTTTCGGGGGCTCCTTCCCGTCCCGGATCCAGAAGAACATGGTTCTGGCCGTGTCGTAGCCGTGCTGCCTGGCGTTCAGAAGGATGGATGCTGTGAAGGCCGTTTTGTTCTTCTTCTGGAACTCCGCGACCGCCTCGGTTCCGTTGATCCCGACTCCGATCGCCCTGTCGGCGCCGAACCCGTGTCCTTCCAGGGCTCGAATCGCTCCCAGGATGGAGTTGTCGTTTCCCCCCGCCACGACCCAGAGGGTGATGTCCGGATGTTTGGTGATGGTGATGTTTGCGGCATTGAAGCTCCCTTCGACGTCGAGGGTCTTCATGGGTGAATCGAAGATGCGCGCTTTCGGAACACCGGCGGCGACAAGCGCGGCGGTGGCTCCTTCCGTTCGCTCCTTGATGGTGGGCAGAGAATCGAAGCTCATCCGGAGGAAGCCCACGTTTTTCAGGTTCCAGCCTCGTCCCTTCGCCTCGCTGATGATCGTCCAGCCGGCCAGCGAGCCGATGTTGTAGGCGGAGATCCCGACATGATGGACGTCTTCCATGACAGCCCCCTTCGGGCCGATGAAGCGGTCGTCGACACTCATCAGCTTCAGGCGGTGCGCCCGGGCCCTGGCCAAGATGGCCGGACCCAGTTTCACATCGGGGGTGCAGATGATGAAGCCCTTCGCGCCCTGGGTCGCCAGGTTGTCGATTCCGTTCAGGACCTTTTCCCCGTCGGTTCCGCCGATCTTGATGACGTCGAAACCGAACTGCCGGCCCGCCTGGTCGGCATATTTCCATTCGTCCTGGAACCAGGATTCATCGGGCTGCTTGACGATGAAGCCGATTTTGATGCGCTCGGCGGCGGAGACGGAGGAGACAATCGACAACACGCAAAGCCATACGGTCAGAGAAACCAGCACTCTTTTCATAACGCCTTTTCCCTTTCTTTCATCCGGGAGGATGCTGAATGCCCGACGTAGCCTCGGAAGCGGACGCTTCGGCCGTCTGTCGGCCGGTCCAGTCTGCGAGCAGGTTGTGTCTTGCAGGGGAAGAGTTTGTTGCCGGCATGCTCATGCAGGCTGGAGATTCCTGTCGGGACCAGACAAATAGCACCTGCCTCGAACATTGCAACACCTGATAATTATTTAATAATTACTGGCAATAAATAGGCATTGCAACTGTTGTTCGAGGCCCGGTCTGCCTGGTTTATCGGCAGGGCCATGTTGGCAAGGCAATGATAGAAAAGAAGAATTGGATATTTGCTGCCCCCGGTTTGGGTTGTTCATCCTTCTCACGGATACGGTATTGCCTGGAGAGGTACATCAAGATGCAGGCAGAATCAGGCTTGACGCACATCGCGCACCTCGCTAATGTGCGGGCGGCTTGTCATCTTCAGGGAGGAATATGAAAATCCTGCTTGTCCTTGGTCATCCCGATCCCGGGAGTTTCAATCATGCCGTTGCCGCCGCCGCACGGGCGGCTCTGGAGGAAGGCGGCCATGACGTCGTCTTCCACGACCTGTGGGCGGAGGGCTTCGATCCCCTGCTGCCCGCAGCAGAGATCGCCACGACGGCGGTCCTTCCGGAGCCGATCCGGCGGCACTGCGATGAGCTCCGGTCCGCCGACGGGATTGTCATCGTCCATCCCAACTGGTGGGGACAGCCGCCGGCGATTCTGAAAGGATGGGTCGACCGGGTCGTCCGCCCCGGCGTGGCCTACCGGTTCGAGGAGGGAGACAGCGGAGAGGGGGTCCCCGTGGGCCTGTTGAAGGCGAAGGCAGCCGTCGTGTTCAACACCTCGAATACGGTCGAGGACCGGGAGCGGGCCGTCTTCGGCGATCCCCTGGAGGCCCTGTGGAGGCGCTGCATCTTCGACCTCTGCGGCATCCGGAATTTCCACCGGAGAACGTTCCGCGTCGTGGTCACGAGCACGCTCGATGAGAGGCGGGCCTGGCTGGAGGAGGCGAAGACGATTTGCCGCCGCGTCTTCCGGGAGGGCGAATAAAGCCGAACGGCGGCGGCGTCACGTGCGATTCCAGGACCGGGGTGGGTGCATCCGGGATGAAAACGTCTGGAAGACGGGGAAAGGAATTCATGAGCGATCTGAAACTGCGTGTTGCCGCCGGGCTGTTCGTCTTCGCCGCGCTGATTGTCTCCGGGCTCGATCCCTACGACCGCGCCACCTGGCTCATGGAAGTCGCCCCCGTTCTGATGGCGGCGCCGATTCTGCTCGCAACGCACCGCCGCTTTCCCCTGACCTCCCTGCTTTTCTTCCTGCTCTGCGCCCATGCGCTGGTCCTGATCCTGGGCGGCGCGTACACATACGCGCGGGTTCCCCTGGGGGCCTGGTTCCAGGAGTTCTTAGACTTGAACAGAAACCCTTACGACAAGCTCGGCCATTTCATGCAGGGATTCGTTCCCGCGCTCCTGGTGAGGGAGGTCCTGCTCCGGGGCCGGTTCGTGAGGGGAAAGGGCATGGCTGCGTTCCTGTCGGTCTGTGTCGCCCTGGCTTTCAGCGCCGTCTATGAGCTGATCGAGTGGTGGGCGGCCCTCGCCCTGGGGCAGGGGGCTGATGAGTTCCTGGGGACCCAGGGCGACCCCTGGGATACCCAGTCGGACATGTTTTTCGCGCTGATCGGCTCGACCATGGCAATGCTCACCCTGTCCTCTTTCCACGACCGGC
Source organism: Syntrophaceae bacterium (assembly GCA_013177825.1). Taxonomy (NCBI): domain Bacteria; kingdom Pseudomonadati; phylum Thermodesulfobacteriota; class Syntrophia; order Syntrophales; family Syntrophaceae; species Syntrophaceae bacterium. The sequence goes on along the minus strand of JABLXX010000007.1, from coordinate 63,067 downwards.
AGATCGGCTTTCTGGAACAGGAGGTTGACGGGGAGGCCCGGCGGAAGGGCTGATTCTTGCGAGCGCTCACCCCGGGGTGATGCGAGGAACAAGGCATCGGTGCCTTGCCGTCAGGGCCGAGCCCGCAGACGGGCAACGGTCAAACCGATGATTTGATTTCACCGGAGAGAGACTTGAACAGGCGGATCGAGTGGATTGAAATCGCCAGAACCGGCTGCATGCTGCTTGTCGTCCTCAGTCATGTACTGGACATTTTTCTCTTCCACGGCGGTGAAGCGGCACAGCCACGGGAACTGGCCTTCCTCTGTTTCTCGCGCTTTGCGGTGCCCCTGTTCTTCATCATTTCCGGCTTCCTGCTCCGGATCGAGTTCGATCGCTCTCCGGGGCCGGTCCGGTACGGCGAATTTCTCCGGCACAAGGTTGCCACGGTCCTGGCGCCGTTTTTTGTCTGGAATGCGATTTACCTGGTCTTTGCCAGGGTGCTCATGGGCTGGCCCCTGTTCTCGGGGAGCGCGCTGTTTGCCTTCCTGACTGGTTTCGTCCACCTGTATTTCGTCTTTGTCCTGTTCCAGTTTTTCCTTCTGTATCCGCTCCTGCACCGGCATCTCCAGGGCCGAGGCCTGAACCGGGCCCTCATGGTCTCCATCGTCCTGTCCCTGGGGTTTTATGCGGTTTCGGAGTACGCCCTCTGGGTGTCCGGCATCTCCGAGCCGACCTTCGAGTGGCATTACGGAAAACTTTTTTTCGGGTGGAGCGCCTTCTTCATGACCGGCGTCTGGCTGGGAGCCCGGCCGGACCGGGTCGAGCTTCTGGCCGGGCATACGCTCTCGCTCTTCGTTCTCGGTTCGGTTCTCCTGGTGCCGTATTATTATGAAACGTCCCGGCAGCTGGAGGTTTTTCACGTCTACGGCCGGGGATATTTTCTCCTCTCCGGCTTTCCCTTCCATCTGGCGGGCGCCCTCTTCATGATCGGGCTGTTCCGGAACGTCGAGCGGTCGTTCCGGAAAGGGCGCATCCTGAACTATCTGATCCGGAGCGGCGTGGACACCTTCGAGATCTACATCGTGCATTACCTGTTCCTGCTCCTGCTCGTGGCCGCGTGGACGGGTCTCGGCCTGCCGAAGGCCCTGGCGGTGAAGATTCCCATTCTTTTCCTCTGCGTGTGGCTCCTGTCGCACGGGTTCGCCGCACTTCGCCGGCGGCCGTCCCTGGCCGGGGCGGGAAAGCTGTTTTTCGGCCACAGGGACTGAACGATCCGGCGCCGGAGGCGCGGGTACCTGTTCGATCTAAAAGGGAATCAGGTATGTTCCGGAACCGGAGGGTGAGATAGAATCGTCGAAAAAAACGAGGAGGAAACATGCTGGAGGAGAAGCTTGCCGCCCATGTCGCAAAGACCGCATTTTCAGAAATGGACGAACAAAGGGTCCATATCCTCAAGCGGAACATTCTCGATTCCTATGCGGGAATCTGCCTGTCCCTCAAGGATGTCGACATGCTCAAAAAATTCGACACCATGACCTCCCTGACCCCTACGGAGAAAGGGCTGGCCGTCTGGGGACTTCACCGCAAGGCGAACACGTCGAATGCCGTTTTCATGAATACGATCCTGGGGCGCCGCAGCGACCTGGTCAATACGTATCTTCCTCCGAACGGAATGGGGGGGTGCCACCCGTCGGACAACGTGTCGCTTGTCCTCTCCATGGCGGACTGGCTGAAGAAGAGCGGGAAGGAAGTCCTCTCCCTGACGCATGTCGCCTATCTTCTGTCGTGCTCCTTCACGGATTATTATCACCCCGAGGAAAACAGCTACGATCACGACGCCCCGTCGCTCTTTTACCTTTCCCTGACCATCGGATGCGCCATGGGCCTGTCCGTCGCCCAACTGACGGAGGCGCAGCGGATCGCCGGCATGCTGGGGCTGGACATCAACCAGGCCGCCATGGGTGAGGTCACGGACTGGAAGCACTGCACGTACGCATCCTGCGCCATGCGCGCACTCCATGCCGTCAAGATGGCCTACGCCGGCTTCGAGGGGCCGAGAAACATCTACGAGGGCGAGGCGGGGATCAACCGGTTCCTTCCCCATTCTGGGTCCATCCTGGATCCTACGCCCGACCTGGAATCCATTGTCTTCAAGCGCTGGCCGGCGCTCGTTTTCTGCCAGACGCCCATCGACGCGGCCGTTGAAATCGCCGGACGGATCGACGATCCGGAGGCGATCGACCGGGTTCTGGTCCACACATACAAAAAAGCGATCGAGGAGGCGGACGGCGAAACCGCCTATCGGCCTGTGAGCCGGGCCGGCCGTACCCATTCGCTTCCCTATTGCGTGGCGGCGGCGCTCGTGAAGAAAACCATCGAGTATGAATATTTCAATGACGACTTCCTCGAAAAGGAAAAGGCTGTGGCCCGTCTGATCCCGAAGATCGCCGTGGCCGAAGACGCCCACATGACCCGGACCTATCCCGATGGCTCGCCCTGCCGGATTGCGGTGACGCTGAAAAACGGGGAGACGATCCGCCTCAGCCGCGATTTCCCCCGCGGGGATCCCCACGAGCCGTTGACGGACCGGGAGATCGAGGAGAAGGTGGAAAGGAGCATGTCCCACCTCGCGAGCCGGGATGAAGTCCGCTCCATCATCGGACGGGTCTGGGAACTGGAGAGGGAGGACTCCGTCGACTGGCTGGTGGCGCCCCTGAAACAGCGTATTCTGAAAACAGACGGGAGGGAGGATCCATGAAGAAGCCCGCAATCGGGTCGGTGGCCGACATCGAGAAATTTTTCAAGGCCTTTAACGGACGAGACTGGGAAACGGTGTTTCAGTTCGTCCGTGACGACTGCGTCTGGGAGGCGTCGGAAAAGCGCCTGGAAGGCAGGCAAGACATGATTGCTTACTGGACGCGGGACCATGTCTCCTTCCGGGAAACCCTGGGCATGCCGGAAAAGGTTGTATTCGGTGATCGGACGGTTTATCTTCAGGTAAAAATTCGCCTGGATTTCCTGGCGGACGGTCTTTTTTTCGGGAAGTCTTACCGGAAAGGGGAGACGCTGGACTTTTCCTGCGCCGATTTCTACGAGTTAGACGAGGACGGGAAAATCGGGGCCGGCCGCGTTTTTACCCGGTTCAATCCCTGAATCCTCCGGTTTCTCCTTCCCGGTCCCGGCGGCCACCTGTGACCGCATCACCCGGTTTATGACGGCTAAGGGCTTGAGCCGTGGGCCGGGACGTTACGGGAGAGGCAAACCGGAGCGGATCATCGTGGATGGACGACGGTTTGAACCACGGACTCTGCGTCAAATCAGGCAATCCTGATAAACAAAGAAGTGGATGAGAAAGGTACCAGGGCATTGGACGATTCCGTTGACGGGCATTCCGACGAGACGACTCGTAAAAAGACCGCGAATTCCGGGAAAGCTGCGGATGTGGCCTCGTCCGACCTGCAGGCGCTCGTTCACAGGCTGGAGCAGGAGATCGCCGAGCGAAGGCGTGCCGAGAATGCGCTCCGGGAGAGCGAGGAGCTGTACCGCCGGGCCTTCGAACAATCGAATGACGGCATCGTCATTACCCAGAACGGCCGCTATGTTTTCGTCAATCAGCCCTTTCTCCGGACCGTCGGCCGTCGCATGGAGGATCTCCTCGACAAGACCCTGGGGGCTTTCGTCCACCCCGACGACCGGGAAAGGCTTGCCGATTATACCCGGAGGCGGCGGGTCGGGGAACCGGCCCCGTCCAACTACGGGCTTCGGATCATCAAGCCGGACGGGACGCTGGTGCACGTGGACATCAACGTCATCGAGGTTGTCTACCGGGGAGAAAAGGCATTCCTGGGTTATCTTCGTGACATTACGGAAAAAAAGAGAGCCGATGAGCGGCTCCGGGAAAGTGAGGATAGATACCGCCGCCTGGTTCAATTTGCACCGGCCGGGATCTATCAGGTTGATTTCCAGTCGCGACGGTTCATCGATGTCAATGACGTCATGTGCCATTACACGGGTTATACGAGGGAAGAATTTCTCGCCCTGGACCCGCTCCAGATCATAGCCGAGGATTCCCTGGAACTCTTCCTGAAAAGGGCAGCCGACATCATGGCGGGAATCCCGATCTCCGATAAGGTGGAATACAAGGTCCGGGGCAAGAACGGCCGGGAATTCTGGGTCCTGCTTCACAACAGCTTCTTTCATGAAGGGGGGAAACCCGTCGTCTCCACGGTGATCGTCCACGACATCACGGAACGGAGGCAGGCGGAGCAGGCCCTTCGGGACAGCGAGGAACGCTACCGCACCCTGGTCGAGACGTCGCCCGATTCCATCCTCCTGTATTCGTTGACCGGAGAGATCCTCACTGCAAGCGGCCAGACTGCTGCAATGTATGGTGCGTCGAGCACAGCGCAATTTATGAAAGAAGTCAGGACGGTCTTCGATCTCCTGACGGATGAAGGCCGTGAGAAGGCAGCGGCAAACTTCAGCCGTACGCTGGCAAAGGGGCATTCGGAGAAAAACGAGTACCGCATCCGGCTCCGCGACGGGAGCCAGATCGACGCGGAGATCAACTCATCCCTGGTCCGGGACGCCTCCGGGGAGCCGCAGGCCTTCATCAGCGTGGTCCGTGACATCACGGACCGCAAGCGGGCTGAGGAGGAGCGGGACCGGCTCCAGATGCAGCTTCTCCAGGCGCAGAAAATGGAATCGGTGGGCCGCCTGGCGGGAGGGGTGGCCCACGACTTCAACAACATCCTTGCCGCGATCATGGGGTACGCGGAGATGTCCCTGCTCTTGGCCACGCCGGGAACGAAGGTGCACCAGAACCTGCAGGAGATCCTCAAGGCCGCCGGACGGTCGGCGGATCTTACCGGACAGCTCCTGGCCTTCGCCCGCCGGCAGGTGACGAGCCCGAAGGTGTTGAACCTGAACGACACCGTCGGCGGCATGCTGAAGATGCTTCGACGTCTCATCGGAGAGGACATCGATCTGGCCTGGATTCCGGGCCACGATCTCTGGAGTGTGAAGATCGACGCTTCCCAGGTCGATCAGATGCTGGCCAACCTGCTGGTCAATGCCCGGGATGCCATCTCCGGGGCGGGCCGGGTAACCATCGAGACGCGCAATGTGGAAGTGGACGAGGGCTTTATTGCCCGCCATGGAGAGTTTTCCCCCGGCGACTACGTGCTTCTTTCCGTCAGTGATACCGGGTGCGGTATCGACCGGGAGACTCTGGAGCACGTCTTCGAGCCGTTTTTTACGACCAAGGAGGTCGGAAAGGGAACGGGCTTGGGGCTGGCCATGGTTTTCGGGATCGTCCGGCAGAACGAGGGATTCATCCACGCCTACAGCGAACCGCGGCAGGGCACGACCTTCCGGATCTATCTGCCCCGGGTTGCGTCCGCCCGGCCCGAGCAGTCTCAGCCGGGTGAGGCCGTGATACCACGGCGGGGCGAGGAGACGATCCTGCTCGCGGAAGACGACGAGGCCGTTCTCACACTGACCCGGAGCGTGCTCGAGGCCCTGGGCTATCGGGTCATAACGGCCGGTTCGCCGGACCGGGCGATCCAGGTGGTCGGGGAGTCCGAGGAAACCATCCATTTGCTCCTGACCGATGTGGTCATGCCGGGGATGAATGGAAGAGACCTGGCCGAGCGCCTGGTTTCCCTCCGTCCCGGCCTGAAGTGCCTGTTCATGTCGGGCTATCCGGCCGATGTCATCGCCCACCATGGAATTCTGGAAGAGGGCATTCACTTTGTCCAGAAACCGTTTTCGATCCAGGCTCTCTCCGAGGCGGTCCGCCGGGTCCTCGACGAGGGATGACGGGTTCGGGGACCGCGGGCGTTCCGGCGGCTTGCGGGAGATACAGCCGTGCGCATGGCATGGATTATCCTGACGGTATTCGTGGTCGTTTTTACCGCTGTCCTTGTGATCGCCAATGTGCGATGGCAGGCCAAGACGGAGGATCTGGCTGCGCGGGCCGGCGCCTCGCTCGCCGGGGCCCCGGCCTTCTTCAACATATCCGAGCTCGAAGGCCTGCCCGAGCCTGTGCAGCGCTACTTCCGGGCCGTCCTCCCGGAGGGCCGGCCTGTGATCCGCCGTGCACGGCTGAAGCAGGATGGCGAATTCCTCGTCCGGCCCGAATCGAACCGGTGGATTCCCTTCCGGGCCGAACAGACAGTGGGTGTGAACCCCGCGGTCTTCGTGTGGGACGCCCGCATGGCCATGGTTCCGGGAATCGATATCCGGGTACGGGACGCCTTTGCCGCCGGACACGGGTCCATGCACGCGAGCATCCTGGCTCTGATACCCCTGGTTACCGCGGAGGGTACGCCGGGCATCGCCGTCGGAGCCCTGCAGCGCTACCTGGCCGAGGCCGCCTGGTTTCCGACCGCTCTCCTTCCTTCCCAGGGTGTCTCCTGGACGGCCATCGACGCCTCGAGTGCGAGGGCAACCCTGGATACATCCGGTGTCAAGGTTTCTCTTGTCTTCCGCTTCGGTGACGACGGCCTGATCCGGAGCGCTTATGCCCCGGATCGGCCGCGCAGCGTCGGCGGCCGGGAAGTTCCCACGCCCTGGGAGGGCCGCTGGCTGGAATACGGAATCCTGGGGGAGATGCGCGTGCCCGTTCGCGGGGAAGTGGCCTGGCTGCTTCCGGAAGGGCGGCAGGTGTATTGGAAGGGACGGATCACGGAGGCTCTGTACGAATCATGTCGGAGTGGCGGGACCTGATGCCTGGGAAATGGAAAGGGCCACGGCCAGGAGCGGGGTCAGAACCGTCAGGTACCCGTGAATGGGTCCCCGTCGGATCCTGCTCCAGGCGGTGTGATGAAAAAATAATCCGTGAAGGAATCGAAGCATGACACTGGAAGAACAGATCAACCAGGTTCTGGCGGAGCTCCTGCCGGGCCATCTCGGCATCCGGATCGAGAAAGCCTCAACAGAGGAAGTGGTGGGTTCGCTAGCCGTCGAGGAACAACTGTGCACGTATGGCGGCATCCTCCACGGCGGCTCCGTCATGGCCCTGGCGGATACGCTGGGCGGCGTCGGGGCCTTCCTGAACCTTCCCCCCGGGACACGGACCTCGACGGTGGAATCCAAGACGAACTTCGTCCGGGCCGCGAAGATCGGGACGAAGGTGACGGCGACGAGCCGGCTGGTCCACAAGGGACGGACCCTCGTGCTCTGGCAGACGGAGGTGCGGGACCCGGAAGGAAACCTGTTGGCCCTGGTTTCCCAGTCGCAGATGGTTGTCCCGGACTGAGGGGGGAGGCTGCATGCCGGGCGGGAGAACGGGCGTCCCGTCCATTGCCGGCAGCAGGGATGCTCCGTTCTCCCGCAATCGCCGCGTTATGCGGCCGGACCGGTTGCAAAGCCCTTGGACGGGGGGCCTGTGTCGGCCGGTGTTCCCGCGATCTGGGCGAGGTAGGCAGCGCCGAGCTTCTTCAAGTGATCGCTGACATTGTCGAAATAGTTGAAATGAATCTGCTCTTCGTCGTTGATGGTCTCGAAGAGCTTCATGCTGATGCTGTCCCCGTTTTCCCGGCATACCAGGATGAACTGGTTGTAGGCGTCGATCGTGTCGTCCTCCAGGTTGGAGTTGAACGGGAACACAGCCTCCACCTTCTGGCCTTTCTGCACCTTGGCGGCAAGATCTGTCGTCGGCTCCCCGCCCAGTTCCTTGATCCGCTCCGCGAACATCTCGGCGTGGCGCATCTCGTCGATGGCGATCAGCTTGATCTTGGCCGCCAGTTCCCCGTAGTCCATGTCGTCCAGGTTATAGTGCTGGTTCATATACTGGTGGATGGCCATCAGCTCCATGGACCGTGCCTTGTTCAGGACTTCGATGACCTTCTTCCTGCGCTGTTCCTTGCTGCCCTGTGCCATAAAAGCCTCCTTTCCAGACTGTGTTGGATGATCTTCCGTTGTTGGAGACAAGAACCGCCATTCGTGGTATGCAGTTCCCCCGAACGCGGAGGGAACCGGCGGTTCCCTGGAGATCCAGAACGAAGCGATGCCCACTATACCAAAAAGGGGGTGCAAATGAAAAGAGTCCTGCTGTTGATCGACATTCAGAACGATTACTTTCCCGGCGGCAGGATGGAGCTGGCCGGGAGCGTCGAGGCCGGAGAAAAAGCCGGGCTTCTTCTTGCGGCTTTCCGGAGCCGGGACCTCCCGATAGTCCACATCCAGCATGTGTCGATCCGTCCGGGGGCATCGTTTTTTCTGCCCGACACGGAAGGTGTGCAGGTTCATGCCTCCGTCCGACCACGGGAGGGAGAGACGCTCTTTCAGAAGCATTATCCCAACAGCTTCCGGGAGACCCCCCTGTCGGAGCATCTGCGCCGGATCGGGACCGATCGGCTCATCGTCGCCGGAATGATGACCCACATGTGCGTCGATTCCACCGTGCGGGCCGCCTTCGACCTGGGCTTTGCCTGCAGCCTGGCCCACGACGCCTGCGCCACGCGGAGCCTGTCCTTCGGGAACGTCGCAGTGCCTGCAGAGCTGGTCCATGCCTCCCATGTCGCGGCGCTGCACGGAATCTTTTGCCAGGCCGCCGCCGCGGAAGATCTGCTGGCCGGTCTCTAAGAGAATATCCAAAGGAGGTACTCGATCTTTCATCATGGATGTTGACGATCTGCTCAAAAAAACCCGCGACGGCGCAACCCTGTCCGGAGAGGATCTGGTTTTCCTCCTGGGCCTTCCGCCCGATTCGGCCGACGCGTACCGGGTGCTGGCGGAAGGAAACCGCGTCTCCAGGGAGATCACGGGGAACCGGGCCGAGGTGCACGCCCAGCTGGCCCTGAACCTGGCCCCCTGTCCCTGTGACTGCCTCTTCTGCTCCTTTGCCCAGGTCAACGGCGTCTTCACGGAAGAAACCCGGCTGAGCGCCGAAGAGGCGGTGGCCTATGCCCGGCGGTTCGAGGCCGACGGGGCCAACGCGGTTTACGTCATGACGACGGCCCGGTATCCCTTCGGTCTGTTTCTCGAGGTGTCCCGGGAGATCCGCCGGAGCCTGAAGCCCGAAACGATCCTGGTGGCTAACGTGGGCGACCAGCCTCCGGAACGGGCCATGCAGATCCGGGAGGCGGGATACGCCGGCGTCTATCACGCCCTCCGGCTGCGGGAGGGAGCAGACACCCTGATTCCACCAGCCAGGCGGAAGGAGAGCATCCGCGCGTTCCGGGAGGCAGGGCTTGCCGTGGGAACCTGCGTGGAGCCCCTGGGACCCGAGCACACGAACGAGGAGATCGCGGAGGCCATTCTCTTCACCGCGTCCGTCAAACCCGCTTACAGCGGCGCGGCGCGGCGCATCGCCATCCCGGGGACGGAAATCGCCCGGCGTGGCATGATCAATGAACTCAGGATGGCTCAGATCGTCGCTGTAACAAGGCTTGGCGTTCCCCGGTCGGTTCTGGGCAACTGCACCCACGAGCCCTGCACGCTGGGCGGTCTCGGCGGGGCGAATCTCTTCTGGGCCGAGTCGGGGGCAAACCCCCGGGACACCGAGGAGGCGACGGAGAAAGGCCGGGGCCTGTCGGTTCCGGACTGTCGGAAACTGTTCCATGAATGCGGCTGGGGTGTCCTTGACGGCGTCTCGCGCTATATGAACGGAACCGCCTGAAGGTCTCGACGAAAACAGGGAAAGGAAAGGTGGGTCAAGATGAAGGGAAAGATTCGGTTTCTGGAAGCCATTCTGGTCTCATTCCTTGTTTTCACGGGACTGGCCGCTGCCGTCCCGGCCGGGGCGGCCTGGCCGGAACGGCCCGTGACCCTGCTGGTCGGCTTCGCTCCCGGCGGTACCATGGATCTGAGCGCCAGAGCTCTCGCCCGGGCGGCGGAGAAGGTCCTGGGGAAGCCGGTGGTGGTCGAGAACAAGACCGGCGGAACGGGAACCGTGGCCCTCGCGGCCCTGCTTGCCCAGAAGGCCGACGGCTATACCCTCTGCGCCACGCCCAGCTCGGTCCTGATCCGCGTTTCCCAGATGCAGAGGGTTCCCTTCAAGCCGCTGGCCAGTTTCCGGCCCATCCTCGGTTTCACGACCCCGCAGCTGGGGATCGTGGTGAAGCAGGATGCACCGTGGAAATCCCTGGCGGAGCTGATCGCCTATGCGAAGAAGCATCCCGGCGGGGTCAAGTACGCCACCACCGGTGTGGGAAGCACCACCCACGCCGCGGTGGAGGAGATCGCCGCGCGGGAGAAGGTGCGGATGATCCATATCCCCTACAAGGGCAGCATCGAGGCATTGACGGCCCTTCTGGGCGGACACGTCGACTTCGCCTCCGTGACCTCCGAATTCATCCCCTCCGTGAAGGGCGGCCAGGCCCGCCTGCTGGTCACCATGGGGGAGAAGCGGTCGCCCAAGTTCCCGCGCGTGCCGACAATGAAGGAAGCCGGATATGACTTCACGAACGACGCAGTCTATGCCGTCGTCGCGCCGGCCGGTCTGCCGCCGGAGGTCGCGAAGAAGATCGAGGAGGCCTTCGCCCGGGCCGTTCGGGACCGGGAATTCCTGGAGGCCCTCGACCGGATCGACCTGGTTCCGGCGTATTACGACGCGAAGGCGTTCCAGGAATTCCTGCGGGTTCAGTGGAAGATCATCAACCGGCATCTGACCGCGGCGGGCCTCATCCGGCAGGCGGCTACTCCTCCGGAATAGGAAGCCGTCGGGCCAGGCGGCGGGAGGCGATTTGAGCGACGGGAGCGGGAACATGGGCACCCGGGATCGGATCAGCGGCGTACTCTGGCTGCTCGCGGCCGGTTTTGTCGCTGCGTCGGGCGTGAACCTCGGAATCGGGGCGTACGACGATCCCGGCCCCGGGTTTCTTCCCTTCTGGTCGGGCCTTGTCCTGGCCCTGCTGGCCGTCGTTCTGCTTGTCCTGAGCCTCTGGGACCGGGGGCCGGCGGAGAAGCGGCCGATGACTCTGCCGGGGAGGACCGGCATGGTCGTTGTCACGGCCCTGGCCCTGTACTGCTGGCTGCTGCCCTGGCTGGGCTATCTCGTCGCGACGACGGGACTGATGCTCGTCCTGTTCGGTCTCGGGCACATTAGAATCCGCACGGTCGTCCTCGGTTCCCTGCTGGCGGTCTTCCTGAGCTACGTCCTTTTTCTCCACGTTCTGAAGGTTCCCCTTCCCCGGGGGATTCTTTCCTTCTGATCGCGGAGCCGCGGAGTTGCATCGTTGGACATTCTGAACGGTCTCCTTTACGGCTTTTCCATCGCCACCCAGCCCGGCCACCTCGCCCTGGTTTTCTCCGGCTGTCTCCTGGGGACGCTGGTCGGCATTCTTCCGGGTCTCGGACCGGTGGCGGCGATTTCCATTCTTCTGCCCCTGACGTTTCAGCTTCCGCCGGCCGGGGCGATCATCATGCTGGCCGGGATCTACTACGGGGTGATGTACGGCGGCTCCACCACCTCGATCCTGGTGAACGTTCCCGGAGAGACGGCCTCCGTCGTGACCTGCCTGGACGGCTATCAAATGGCCCGCCAGGGCCGGGCGGGACCTGCCCTGGGGATCGCCGCCTTCGGCTCCTTCATCGCCGGTACGGCCGGCATCGTCGGCCTGCAGCTGATCGCCGGCCCCCTTTCCTCCGTCGCCCTGAAGTTCGGTCCGCCGGAATATTTCGCCATCATCCTCATGGGGTTCACCTTCGTCACGTACCTGGCCCCGGGATCGCCCCTCAAGGCCGGGATCATGGCCGTTCTCGGCCTGGTCCTGAGCGGCGTCGGCCTGGATCCGATCACGTCGGAGCAGCGGATGACCTTCGGGATCCTCGACCTGTTCGAGGGAATCGGGGTGGCCCCCCTGGCCATGGGGCTCTTCGGCGTGGCGGAAGTGCTGAACCGCCTGGAGCAGGCGTCCTTCGGCAGAATCCTGCAGGTGAAGATCCGGAGCCTCTTTCCGGACCGGAAGGACTGGCTGCAGGCCCGGTGGGCCATCGTCCGGGGAACCCTGATCGGGTTCTTCCTGGGCATCCTTCCCGGCGGGGGCCCCGTTCTCTCGACGTTCGTTTCCTATGGCGTGGAAAAGAGAATCGCAAAGGACCCGGAACGATTCGGCCGGGGGGCCATCGAAGGGGTGGCCGCCCCCGAGGCGGCGAACAACGCCGCCGCCTCCACGTCCTTCATCCCGCTTTTCACCCTGGGCATCCCGCCGAATGTCGTCCTGGCGGTCCTGTTCGGGGCCTTCCTTGTTCATGGCATCCAGCCGGGCCCCCTGCTGATCCGCGATCATCCGGACATCTTCTGGGGTGTCGTGGGCAGCATGTACATCGGCAACGTCATGCTGCTCGTCCTGAATCTGCCCCTCATCCCCCTGTGGGTCCAGGTCCTCCGGATTCCGGACCGGATCCTGTATCCGCTGATTCTCCTGCTGTGCGTCGTCGGCGCCTATTCCATCAACAACAGCGTCTTCGACATCGGCGTGATGGTGGCCTTCGGCGTTGCCGGATTCTTTCTGAAACGGGGAGGCTACGAGGCGGCTCCGCTGATCCTGGCGTTCGTTCTCGGACCCATGCTGGAGGTGAACCTGCGCCGGTCGCTGCTGATTTCGGGGGGCGACTTCTCCATCTTCTTCACCCGGCCGATCGCCCTGGGGGCCATGATCGCCTGCGCGCTCCTGCTGGGGCTATCCTTCTTCCGGGTGCGGAAAGGGGTTCCGCCGCGCCGCCGCGCAATAGAAAGGGGGACAGACTGAAGTCTGTCCCCCTTCTCGAGGTTATTTTTTATCCGGCCGATCAGCTTTTCGCCGGGTGGTGGGGATCCTCCCACGACCCTTCGTAGGCCCGGTGAGGCACGTCGGTACCCCGCTTCGTGTAGTGGGTATGCAGGAGCTCGTGGGACTTGTGGCCCAGGGGCTCCTTCAGGAAGACCTCGTAGATCTTCGTGATCGACGGGTTCTCATGAGACTGCCGGAGTTTCTGGACGTCCTTGTCGTCCCGGTAGAGGGCCGAGGAGCGGAGGATGCGGATCTCGTTGTTCGTCGGGATCGGCTCGCCGCCGCCGGCGATGCAGCCGCCGGGGCAGCACATCACCTCGATGAAGGCATAATTCGCCTTTCCCGCCCGGATCAGGTCCATCAGTTTGCGCGCATTGCTGAGGCCATGGGCGACGGCCACCTTCACCTCGCCCAGGGGGCCGACCGTGAGCGCCGCCTCCTTGACCCCTTCCAGACCGCGGACCGGGGTGATGTCGAGGCTCGGCAGGTTCTCACCGGTCACCACCGCGTAGACCGTCCGGAGGGCCGCCTCCATGACGCCGCCGGTGGCGCCGAAGATCGTTCCCGCACCGGTGTACTCGCCCATGGGAGCATCGTAGTCCTCTTCCGGAAGGTTGAGGAAGTCGACGCCCGCCTCCTTGATCATCCGGCCCAGTTCCCGGGTCGTGAGGACGTAGTCCACGTCCCGGAAGCCGCTGGAGTTCATCTCCGGGCGGGAGGCCTCGAACTTCTTGGCGGTGCAGGGCATGATGGAGACGACGACGATGTCTTTCGGGTCGATGCCGGCGATCCCGGCGTAATACGTCTTCGCCAGGGCGCCGAACATCTGCTGGGGCGACTTGCAGGTGGAAAGGTTGTCCAGCAGGTCCGGATAAAAGTGCTCGCAGAACTTGATCCAACCGGGGCTGCAGGAGGTGATCATGGGCAGCGTGCCCCCTTCCTTGACCCGTTTCAGGAGTTCGTTGCCTTCTTCGATGATCGTCAGGTCGGCTGTGAAGTTCGTGTCAAAGACCTTGTCGAAGCCCAAGCGCCTGAGTGCGGCGATCATCTTGCCCGTCACGAGGGATCCCGGGGGGAGGCCGAATTCCTCGCCCAGGGCAGCCCGGATGGCCGGGGCCTCCTGGACGACGACGTGCTTCGTCGGATCCTGGAGGGCCTTCCAGACGTCGTCCACGTCGTCCTTTTCATAGAGAGCTCCCACGGGGCAGGCGAGGATGCACTGGCCGCAGGCGACGCAGGTGGACTCGATCAGGGGCAGGTTGAAGGCCGGTGTTACCCGGACGTCGCTGCCCCGGTAGGACGGCGTCAGAACGCTCACCGACTGGATGGTTTCGCAGACGGTGATGCACCGGTGGCAGTTGATGCACTTGCGGTTGTCCCGGACGATGGACGGGCTGGACCGGTCGATCATGCTTTCCGGGAAAGACTCGGGGACGTCGAACCGCATCGAGCGGACGCCCACCATTTCCGCGACCCTCTGGAGCTCGCAGTTGCCGTTGCGGACGCAGAAGTTGCACTCCTGGGGATGATTGGACAGGAGAAGCTCCACGACCAGCCTCCGGGCGTTCCGGACGCGGTCGGTCGTCGTCTTGACGACCATCCCCTCGCTGACGGGATACACGCAGGAGGCGATCAGGCTCCGCTGGTTCTCCACTTCCACCATGCAGACCCGGCAGGCGCCGGGGGTATGGCCGATCTCCTGCCAGGCGCAGAGCGTGGGGATCCGGACGCCCGCCTTCATGGCGGCGTTCAGGATCGTCGTTCCCGGCTCCACGCTGACTTTTTGATTATCTATGGTCAGAGTTACTTGTGACATGAAATGTCCTCCGTGATGATCTGAATACTGACTCCGGTGAAAGAATTCCTATATTTCCGCGTCGCAGCGCAGGCAGCGGCAGGCTTCCGCGATGGCCAGCTCCCGGGTGAACCCGAGTTCGACCTCGGCGAAAGACGTATTCCGCTGAGCCCCGTGAAGCTCCGGCATCTTCGTCTGCGGCGCTTCATCGGTCTCCTCGTCGATGATGAGGGGAATGTCGATCTTCTCCTCCTCCGGCGCTTCCCAGGCGGGTTCGCCCGCCGCGGTCCGGATGTCGGCGTCGATATCCGCCGCCGCCTGGTGGCCCGCCGCGATGGCGCCGATAACCGTATCGGGCCCCGTGACGGCGTCGCCGCCGGCGTAGAACTTCGAATTCGTCGTCCGGGACTTGCTGTCCTTGGCCAGGTCGTAGCAGTCCCACTTGTTGATGACGACGCCGCTGTCCTTGGGAACGAAGGTCATGTCGGGCACCTGGCCGATGGCCGCCACGACGGCATCCACTGTGAGGGTGAACTGGGAATCTTTTATGGCGACAGGGCGCTTGCGGCCGCTCCGGTCGAAGTCGCCCAGCTTCATGCGCTCGCAGGTGATCCCGCTCACTTTGCCGTCCTTCCCCTCGATTTTCAGGGGGGCGACGAGGTACTCGATCTTGATGTCCTCGTCCAGGGCAGCCGTCACTTCCTCCTCCGCGGCGGGCATGTCCTTCCGCTCGCGCCGGTAGAGGATGGTTACGTCGGCGCCCATGCGCTTGGCGCAGCGCGCGGCGTCGATGGCGGAGTTTCCGCCGCCGATGACGGCCACCTTCGCCCCGAGGGTCTTGGCGCCCTTCATCCAGGCATCTTCATCGAGGTTGAAGGCCCGCAGGAATTCCACACCGCCCCAGACGCCCTGGAGATCCTCTCCCTGGACGTCCATCTTCGTGCTCCGGTGGGCTCCCGTTGCCAGGTAGACGTAATCGAAGTCCTTGCCCAGCTTGTCGAAGGACAGGTCTTTCCCCACCCGGACATTGCATCGGATCTCGATGCCTAGCTGGCGGATGTTGTCGATCTCGCCGTTCAGGATGTTCCGGGGCAGCCGGTAGGAGGGGATGGCCCAGCGCAGCATGCCGCCCGCCTCGGGAAGCTCCTCGAAGACCGTCACGGAGTAGCCCCGGAGCGCCAGGTCCCGGGCGGCCGTGAGGCCTGCAGGTCCGGCGCCGACCACGGCGATCCTCTCCTTCCGGGTGACCGGGACGAGGCTGACCTTGGGCCGCGGGGCGTTGTCGGTGATGAACCGCTTGAGGAACTTGATGGCGATGGGCTCGTCCATCTTGCCGCGGCGGCACTTGGACTGGCATTTGTGGTCGCAGACCCGGCCGCAGACGGAGGGGAAGGGGTTCGTCTTCAGTAGGACCTTGTAGGCGTCCTCGAAGCGCTCCGCCCGGATCAGGCCGATGTAGGCCGGAACGTCCATCCCGATGGGGCAGGTGTTCTGGCACGGGGACTTGAAGAGGGCCGAACAGACGGCCGCCCGGCAGTGCCCGTCGCGGATGTGTTCCTCGTATTCATCCCGGAAGTAGCGGATGGTGCTGAGCACCGGATTCGGCGCCGTCTGGCCGAGACCGCAGAGGGACGCATCCTTGATGATGCCGGCCATCTCCTCCAGGAGTTCGATGTCGCCTTCCTTGCCCTTGCCCCGGGTGATGTTCGTGAGGATCTCCAGCATCCGCTTGGTTCCCTCGCGGCAGGGGGTGCACTTTCCGCAGGACTCGTCCTGGCAGAAATCCATGAAGAACCGGGCCATGTCGACGGCGCAGTTGTCTTCATTCATGACGATGAGTCCGCCGGAGCCCATGATCGCGCCCAGTTCGGCTACCTTTTCATAGTCCACCGGGGCGTTCAGGTGCTGGATGGGAATACAGCCCCCGGAAGGCCCGCCGAGCTGGGCGGCCTTGTACTTCTTGTTCTTGGGAATACCGCCGCCGATGTCGAAAACGATCGTTCCCAGTGGCGTTCCCATGGGGACCTCCACGAGGCCCACGTTGTTCACATCGCCCGTCAGCGCGAAGACCTTGGTCCCTTTGCTCTTCTCGGAACCAACGCCGGCGTACCAGGCGGCGCCCTTCAGGATGATCTGGGCAACGTTGGCAAAGGTCTCGACGTTGTTCAGAACGGACGGCCGCTGCCACAGTCCCGCGATGGCGGGGAAGGGCGGCCGCGGACGGGGCATGCCCCGCTTCCCTTCGATGGAGGTCATCAGTGCCGTTTCCTCGCCGCAGACGAAGGCGCCGGCGCCCTGGTAGATCTCCAGGTTAAAGTCAAAGCCCGTGCCGAGAATGTCCTGTCCCAGGAGACCCATTTCCGTGGCCTGGCCGATGGCGATGTTCAGGCGGTGGATGGCCAGGGGGTATTCGGCCCGGCAGTAGATGTATCCGTGATGGGCGCCGATGGCCTTGGCGGCGATGACCATGCCCTCGAGAACCGCATGGGGATCCGCCTCCAGGACGCTGCGGTCCATGAAGGCACCGGGATCGCCCTCGTCGGCGTTGCAGAGGACATATTTGATGTCGCCGGGGGACGTGGAGCAGAACTTCCATTTCAGGCCCGTGGGGAACCCGGCACCGCCGCGGCCCCGGAGGCCTGAGTCCAGCATGACCTGGACGATGTCCGCGGAGGTCATCTCGGTCAGGGCCTTCGCCATGCCGGCGTAACCGTCCCGGGCGATGTACTCCTCGATCCGCTCCGGGTCGATGAGGCCCCGGTTACGGAGGACCCGCAGCTCCTGCAGGGCGAAGAAGGGGATTTCCTGCATCGTCGGGATGACCGCTTCCGTGGTCGGCTCCCGGTACAGCAGGCGCTCCAGGACGCGGCCCTTCACCAGGTGCTCCTCCACCAGCTCCGGCACGTCCTCCGCTTTGATCATCATATAGATTATGCCCTCGGGGTAGACCACCATGATGGGGCCCTGGGCGCAGAAACCGTTGCAGCCCGTCTCCACCACCTTGATCTCCTCGGCCAGATTGCGCTTCATCAATTCGGCCACCAGGGCCTTCTTGACTGCAAGGCTTCCCGAGGCGTGGCAGCCTGTTCCTCCGCAGAGCAACAAATGTGAACGAAATACTTTCATTGGGTTTCCATCCTCCTTCACGTCAGAGATTCCATCCCGCTATTTCACGATTTCCGCGCCCCGGGCCAGCACGAAGGGTGTCTGGATCTCTCCCTCCAGGACGTGTTTCTTGAATACCTGCCGCATTTTGTTGGCGTTCATATACTCGTATTTGATCGGTTCCTGGCCGATCAGCTCCACCGTGACCAGGGGTTCGCGGCTGCAGAGACCCATGCAGCCCGAGGTGGTAACGGCCACGTCGATGGCGCCCGCCTCTTCGATGGCCTTCATCAGGGCGTCCATGACGTCCCGCGCCCCCGAGGCGATGCCGCAGGTTCCCATGTGCACGGTGATCTTCGCGCGGCGCTCTCCGTCCCGGAGGGCCGTCTCGGCGTGCACCCTCTCCTTGATCTTCTTGAGATCTTCGATCTTCAGCTTTGCCATTTTGCCGTTCCTCGCCTTTGCAAGAGTCTTTTATTCGTAGTGGCTGAGAAGTTCCTTCACTTTGCCGGGCTTGACGCGCCCGTGGACTTCCTCGTCCACGACCACCACCGGTCCCAGGCCGCAGGCGCCGAGACAGCGGACGGATTCATAGGTGAACCGCCGGTCGGGGGTCGTTTCCCCTTCCTTGACGTTGAAGGCCTTCTCGATGGCCTCCGCAATGGCCTTCCCGCCCCGGACGTAGCAGGCGGTGCCGAGACAGACCCGGATGGTATGGCGTCCCTTGGGCGTCATGGTGAAGAAGGAGTAGAACGTCACGACGCCGTATACACGGCTGAGCGGCAGGTTGAGGCCTTCGGCGATTCGTTTCTGGATCCCGATGGGCAGGTATTCCAGGACCATCTGGGCCTCTTCCAGTACAGGAATCAACCCCCCCGGTTTGCCCCTGTACTTCTCGATGATCGCATCGAGTTTCGCGATCTGTTCCTGGGAAAACTCCTTCAACAGTTCTTCGTTACCAAGTTTCATTGATGTGTTATCCTCCTTCCCGTAAACAGGGTCACGCCCCTGCTTCGATTTCCGTTAACCCCTCCTCCACCTGCAGGCGGACCCAGGACAGGATCTCCGGGTGGTTGAGGGGGATGTCCCCGATTTCTTCCCGGATCTCCCGGGTGTCCAGGACAAAATGTCGGCCGTCCCGTTCATGACGGTAAACCAGTTCCGTCTGCGGGTGACCCGTAAGGAGGGTCACCAGGGTTCCGGCAATGTCGCCCAGGGGTTGGCGGTCAATGTGGGTCAGTCCGAATGTAACCCGAACCCTCGTTCCCTCGCCGGGTCGCGACTCCAGGGTCAGTTCGCCCCCGCTCTTCCCGGCCGCCTCCGCCAGCATGGGAAGCCCCAGGCCGACCCGGCGGACTTTTTTGGTCGTATAGAACGGATCCAGGGCTTTTGCGAGGGCTTCTTCCGTCATCCCGGCCCCGTCATCCCGGATCTCCAGCGTCAAGCGGTCCTGCTCCGAATCTTCCCGGACGGCGATCAGGATATGCTTCGCCTCCGCCCGGGTGGAATTTTCCGCGATGTCCAGCACGTGCAGGGAAAGCTCCAGCATCCGGCCTATTCCTCGATGGTTCGTCCTTCCCGTTTCCGGAAGGCCATCGACAACTCCTTCACCGTAACGGCATTCATCTTCACATCCGTCCAGGCCCTCCCGATGTCCCGGATATAATGGGCATCCGAGGAGGTGATGAAGGAGAATTGCTCCAGTTCCGGATAGCGAAGCCGCCCTTCACGGATGCCCGTTTCCGGCGATATTTCCAGTGCGTCGAAAGGGGGACCCGGGACCACGAAACCAAGCTGGCTCAGGATGCTGAAGCTTTCCCGGTCGATGTGGGACGCCACGGCCAGCCCCCCCAGGTCATGGATTTTCTCTACAATCGCCTGAAGCGGGAGTTCCGTGGCCCCGATGAGAAGCCGTTCGCAGAACCCTTCCACCTCGTCCCGGTCGTTGACGATGGCCTGACAACCGAAGAGCCGCTCGTCGTTCCGGCCGGGAAGGTGGCGGTTGATCCATTCCTGGAGCGGAAGCAGCTCCTCCACCATGTCAAAGAGGGCCAGGAGATGGACCTCCTCCCGGCTTGCGACCTCCATTCCCGCCAGCACGGTGAGCGGCGTACCCTCTGCGCATCGCCGGACATGGACGATGTTTTCCGAGGCGTTGTGATCGCAGATGGCCACCGCGTCCAGCCCGACGGACAGGCAGCGCTCGACCAGCTTTCGGGGGTACATGTCCAGTTCCGCGCAGGGCGACAGGCAGGTGTGAACGTGCAGGTCGCAGCGGAAAGCTTTCAGCATGCCCGGATCCCCGAATCTCCGGCAAAAAAAAAGACCATGGGGAAACTCCATGGCCTCACCGGGGATTACCCTCCCCGTACCTTCAGGATTTCGTAAATCTTGCCGGCCGTCTCGAATCCGGACAGGTCCGAAACGAGAATCGGTACGCCTTCCCGGACGGCTTTGTCCAGGGTGTCCCGGGCCGGTTCATTCCCCTGTACCAGGACGATGCCGGCGTGATCCTTGAGACTGGCGACGGCGATGATGTTCTGGTGAACCTGGCGGGTGATCCAGAGGTTGCCTTCACTGCTGTGGGCCATGACATCGCTCAGCAGATCCCCTGTGAATCCTCCCGTCACCTCTCTGTCCAGCAGGTCGGCTCCGTGGCGGACCTTCAAACCCAGAGCCTTTACGATGGTTGCCAAATCCACGATATTCGGTCCTTCTTATATTCCGTCGAAGATCTTGTCGAGCTTGATGACCATTTTCAACTGCGTGCCTTTTCCCACGTCGGAGGAAATGCGGAAAAAATCAGAGAAGTTCTTGATGTTGCACAATCCCATCCCGGCGCCGAATCCCATTTCTCGGATCCGCTGGCTCGCCGTTGACCAGCCCTGCTGCATGGCCAGTTCGATGTCCGGGATGCCATCCCCTTCGTCGATGGCCTCGATCAGGACGTAGTCCGGCTTTACCTGGAGGTAAATAAACCCTTTCCGGGCGTATGAAACGATATTGATTTCAGATTCGTAGGATACGAGAGCCACCCGGCGGATGATCTCGCTGGAGAGCTTCATCCGCTTCAGAATGGCCTTTATCTGACTCGATACCTGCCCGGCCTTGTCGAAATTCCCACCCTCGACGGGGAACTTGTTTTCGTACAGGGTCGTCTCATGAGCGAACACGTTCTTCGTCAACCCTTTCCATGCATCCGACGATTCCCCTCTGATACAGGCGGCCTGCCGTTTCGAAGAGGATGAATTTGGTCGTCAGGATGGGAATCTTCAACTCCTCGGCCAGCGTCAATGTCTCCGGGGAGGGTTTCTTCCCTCGAACGAGAATAATGGCGGCGATGTCCAGCACATCGGACGTCCGGACCACCTGGGGATTCGTCAGGCCCGTCAGGAGAAGGCTGCCGGCCTTGGCAAAGGCAAGGACGTCGCTCATCAGGTCTGCCCCGAAGGCCGTTCGGACGTCCTTGTCCAGTTGTTCCTGTCCGACGAGCACTTCGGCATCCAGGATGTCTTTTACCTCGCGCAGGGTCACAATGCTCTCCTTGGGAGTGTTATTCCGTTTCCGCGGACAGGGATCCGAAAACCTGCGGAAATAGGGTCCAAACCGATGGGACAAGACCGATTACCATAGGCCTTATATGATGTCAACTTGTTTAAGGCATTCAGAAATGCGGCGTTTCGGCGAAAAAACTTTTTGCGTCCCCCGGGCAATTCCGTTAGAAGGGGGGCCATGGAAAACTGGGTGGACCGCTACATGACTTTTCTGTCGGTCGAGAAGGGCGCGTCCCTTCACACCCTGGATGCCTACAGCCGTGATTTGAACCGCCATGTCGACTTTCTGCGCTCCCATGGCAGGGCTGAATGGGTACAAGTTACAACGGACGATATCCTTGCCTTTCTTTCCCATCTGCGGGAAGAGGGAATGAAGGCCCGTTCCGCCAACCGGACCCTGGCGGCCATGCGGGGCTTCTACCGGTTTCTCCTGCGGGAAGGCGCTCGGGAAGAAAACCCCCTGGCGGACATTCACCACGGGAAGATCTGGATGCACCTTCCCGATACGGTATCCCGGCAGGAAATGGAGCACCTTCTCCGCCAGCCGGGCATGGACAGGCCGGAAGCCGTCCGGGACACTGCCATGCTGGAGATGTTTTACGCCTCGGGACTCCGGGTTTCCGAACTGGCGTCCCTGACGCTGGGCAGCATCAACTGGCATGTGGGATACCTGGTGACCTTCGGCAAGGGGGGGAAGGAACGGGTCGTGCCCATCGGGCGAGTCGCCCTGTCGGTCCTGAGGCGCTACGTGGAGGACGTCCGGCCGGGCCTGCTGAAGGGAGGCAACACGGACGTGCTCTTCCTGAACCGGCAGGGACGGGGCCTGAGCCGCCAGGGGCTCTGGAAGCTTGTCCGGCGGTATGCCGACCGGGCTGGAATACGGAAGCGGGTCCATCCCCACACGTTCCGCCATTCCTTCGCCACACATCTCCTGGAGGGCGGGGCGGATCTCCGTTCCGTGCAGCTCATGCTGGGACATGCAGACATAGCGACGACACAGATATACACCCATGTTACCCGGGAACGCCTCAAAGATGTTCACAGCCGGTTTCACCCGCGGGGGAAATGAACGATGAGAAAACCGGGAAGAGAAAGCGGTAGCCGATCTCCCCTTTCGGGGCGGCGGATTGCCCTGGTTGCGGCGGGGATCCTGGTTCTGGGACTCCTCCTTGCCGGCGTGCTCTCCCTGGCCGTTTCCGGGGCCGGAGCCGCGTCGCCCCTCGAGCGGTTCAACGGCTTGGTTTCCTTCTATCTGCTGGGACATCCTCCCCGTGTGTACGGGCTGGAGGGAGAAAAGAACGGATCCTTTTTTACGATCCGCCCCGGTGACCCCCTGGATGTTACCTACCGGGACGAGTTCATCCTCCGGGGGGTCTCGAGCGATTCCCTGGCGGGGCGGGGCATCGACGTCCGCATCGAGGGACTCGAGGAAAAGACGGCCCTGGGCGTGCTGTTCAAAGGGGTTTCCTTTGTGGACCGGCTGACGGCGGGACAAAGGGAGTCCGCAGGGCTCAAGCCCGGAGAAATAGCAATTATATCGGTCATTTACGACGGAAGAACGGTGGCTTCGTTTCCCCTCCGCGCTTCTCTGACCTCGCAGGATTTCCTCCGTTACGCCCGGGCGACCCGGGACAGAACGGAGAAGATCCATTACCTGAAGCAGGCCCTGGCCCTGACACCATCCGATGCGGATGTTCGGCGTGAGCTGGCCGCGGAGTACGAAAGGGCGGGACAGGTTGACGAAGCGGCTTCGGCCTTCGAGGAAATCCTGAAGGTCAAACCCGACGACGAAGGGGCTCTGCTGGCCCTGGCCAGGATCCATCTTGCCCGTAAGGATTTTGTTCAGGCCGCCGACGTATCGGCCCGGGCCGTCAAGGCAAATCCGAAAAGCGCCGCCGCCCGGGCGGCCCTCGCCTTTGCCAGCCAGATGCTGGGGAAGTACGAAGAGGCGGCCCGGCATTACGAGGCGGCGCTCCAGCTGGATCCGAACAATACGGCGGTTCGGTTTCGCCTCGGGGAAGTCTATGAACGGATGAAAAAGCCCGGCAAGGCGGGGGAGCAGTACCGTCGGGTTCTGAACCAGTCGCCCAGAGATCCGGAAGCCGTCCTGGCCCTGGCCCTGGCCAAGCTGAAAGCCGGCGACCACGACGAGGCCATCTACTGGTACAAGGCCTACCTGAAACAGAATCCGAAAAGCGCTGCCGCCTGGGCGAACCTGGGACTGGCCTATGGCGGCAAGGGGCAGGGTAAGGAGGAAATCGGCAGTTATCGGAAGGCCCTCGCCCTGGAGCCGAATAACGCCGTCATCCTCTCCAACATGGCCCTGGCGTATGAAAAGGCGAAGCAGCCCCGGGAGGCCGCCGATGCCTGGCGGAAGGTCCTGAAGATCCGCCCGGGCGATCCCGGCGCGGCATCGAGGCTCGGGGAACTGGCCCTCCGGGAGAAGCGGTATCGGGAGGCGGCTTCCTATTTTGAAGCGGCCCTGAAGGGAAGCGCCCAGAAGGGGCCGCTGCATGCCGCCGCTGCCGCTTCCTACGGAGAGATGAAGCAGTACGGGAAAGCTGTGGAGCATTATGAAAAGGCCTACCGAAACGGAGTCCGGGATCCGGAACTGCTTCTGGGAATGGCCACGGCTTATCAGAAGCTGGGAAAGAGGAAGGAAGCCGAGGCTGCCTTCAACAAGGTGACCGCCTCCGGGGCATCACGGGATGTCCTGGCCCGGGTGGCCGCCGTCCATATGCAGGAAAAGCGCTATGACCGGGCCGCCGGTGTCTACCGGGAGATGGTCCGCCGGTTCCCCGGCAAGGGGCGGTCCTACGCCGGTCTCGGGGACGCCCTGTCCCTCAAGGGCGACCTGGACGGAGCCATCGACGCCTACAGGAAGGCCGTCCGGCAGGATCCGGAGGAAGACAAGGCTTACCTGGGCCTGGGGGCGGCATACGAACGGAAGGGCAACCTGGAAGAGGCCCTGAAGGCTTATCAGAAGGCGTGGGAACTCAATCCGGACCTGGGCCAGGCGGCCCGGAAAGCCCGGGAGATCCGCGTACGCCTGCTGGAAAAAAAGCAGGGATAGAGGATCCCCCGGACGCGAAACGGAGATAAAACGGCATGAAGCCTGTGGACGTGAATGGAATCCGGTTCGGCGGCGGGGCGCCCTTTGTTCTGATCGCCGGTCCCTGTGTCATCGAAGAGGAAAAGAGGACAAGAGACATCGCCCGATTCCTCAGGGATCTGACGGGCGAACTGGGCATCCCGTTCGTTTTCAAAGCCTCCTACGACAAGGCGAACCGGAGTGCCCGCGGGTCCTACCGCGGACCCGGCCTCACGGAAGGACTCCGCATCCTGGCCGCGATCCGCAGGGATTTCGGCTGTCCCGTCCTGTCGGACGTCCATCGGTTCGAGGAGATCGACGAGGCGGCGGCTGTGCTGGACATCATGCAGATCCCAGCCTTCCTGTGCCGGCAGACCGATTTCGTCATGGAGATCGCCCGGAAGGCCCGGGTCGTGAACATCAAGAAGGGGCAGTTCCTGGCCCCCTGGGATGTGGCCAATGTCGTGGAGAAAGTGCAGGCGGCGGGCAACGAGCGGATTCTCGTCACGGAACGGGGGGCCAGTTTCGGATACAACAACCTGGTAGCGGACTTTCGTGCCCTGCCGTTGATCCGCGCCCTGGGATACCCGGTGATTTTCGACGCCACTCACAGCGTTCAGCTCCCCGGAGGGCTGGGGACCGCGTCGGGCGGGCAGCGGGAGATGGTTCCCTTTCTGGCCCGGGCTGCTGCCGGGGCCGGGCTGGACGGCATCTTCATGGAGGTTCATCCCGATCCGGACCGGGCGCTTTGCGACGGGCCGAACTCGCTGGCACTGGGGAGGCTTCAATCCCTGCTGGCGGTCCTCAGGGAGATCGATCACATCGTGAAAAGGAGCATGGGTACCGAGGATGGAAACGCTTAGGGAAGCGCCCTGGAAGGATAAACTGGCGAAGGTCAAGCTCCTGATCCTGGATGTGGACGGCGTACTGACGGACGGCCGGATCATCATGGACGACGACGGCCGGGAGATCAAGCATTTCGATGTCCGGGACGGACACGGCATCAAGATCCTCCAGCGCTATGACATAGATGTGGTCTTCCTGACGGGACGCAAGTCGTCCGTCGTGGAACACCGGGCCCGGGACCTCGGCGTGCAGGAAGTGCACCAGCAGGTCTGGGACAAGGTCGCCGCCTATGAGGGGATTCTCCAGCGGCGCGGCCTGACGGCCGATCAGGTGGCCTTCATGGGAGACGATGTGGTCGACATTCCCCTGCAGAGAAGGGTCGGATTCTCTGCGGCTCCGGCCGATGCCGAGGAGGTGGTCCGGCGTTCCGTGGATTTCGTTTCCCGACGGCCCGGGGGCCGGGGCGCGGTGCGGGAAGTCTGCGAGTTGATTCTCCGCGGGCGGGGGCTCTGGGATGAGGTCGCCCGGCGGTACGAATTTGTTCAACTACTGGAGACATAATGGTATTTTGTTTGAGCTTTACAGGGCCTGCCTATGGGTGGTATAAATTTTCCCAGGTATTGCCGCCCCATATCCATATCCCGTTCGGGTTGTTAACCGACCGCGCAGGATGCTGAAGGGACTGTTCGCCTCAAAAGTGAAGAAGAGGATACTCCTTGTCTCCGGGGTTCTCCTGGTTCTCGCCGCCGCCGGAATCTGGTGGTTTGTCCAGAACCGCGGGTCGATCCCGAAGCAGGCCCTGCAGATCATGGCGGAGAACGTGGACCTCCAGGTCCGGAACGTCACGTATACCGACGTGGGCAGTTCGGGAGAGAAGTGGGAGGTGAAGGCGGACAGCGCCCGGTATATGCGTCAGGAGAAAATCGCCCTCTTCGACAAAGTGGCGATCAAGCTGATCCTGGCCGACGGCCAGACGTTTCACCTGACGGGCGACCAGGGCCGGCTCAAGACGGACCTGAAGGACATGGAAATCACGGGCAACGTGGTGATCCTTTCCGATCGGGGGGACCGGTTCACGACGGACCGGCTCAGTTACGTCCATGGGGAGAAGAAGATCTTTACCCGCTCTCCGGTTACAATGGAGAACGACCGGATGAAAATCCGCGGCGTCGGCCTGACCCTGCGGCTGGACAGCCGGGATCTGAAGCTCTCCTCGCGGGTCGAGGCGGAGACAAAGCCTGTCGGAGCAACGGGGGGAAACGATGTCAAAAAACGCTGACAGCTCAAGGATCCGAACTGCCGCGGCGATTCTGGCCATGATTTGCCTTTTCGCCGGCCAAGCCTGGGGACAGGGAAAATTGCCGGTGAGCCGCAGCGAGCCGATCCAGATCGTCTCCGACCGCCTGGATGCGTACGATGAAAAGAAAATGGTGATTTTTTCCGGACATGCCGTGGCCGTTCAGGGTGACAAGTCCATCCGGGCCGACAGCATATCGCTTTTCTACAAGCAGGGAGACCAGCCCGCCAAGCAGAAGGTGTCCAAGGGGACTGACATGGGCGGGGGCGACCTGGAGCGGGTGGAGGCGAAGGGACACGTGATCATCACCCAGGGACCGAAGACGGTTACGGGGGACTTTGCCGTCTATTTTCAGGACGCCCAGAAGATCGAAATGACGGGAAACGCCGTCCTGAAGGAAGGTCGCAGCACAATCCGCGGCGATAAGGTCGTCGTTCTCCTGGATGAGGGACGGGGCTTCGTGGAAAGTGGAACGTCCAAGCGGGTCATGGCGACCATCTATCCCTCCGACCGGTCCGCACCGGGCAAGAAGAAGCCCTGACATGGAGCGGCTGACGGCGGAGGGTCTCGTCAAGGTCTATGGCGGCCGGCGGGTCGTCGACGGCATCCACCTGGAAATCCAGCCCGGAGAGGTGGTCGGCCTGCTGGGTCCGAACGGGGCGGGGAAGACAACGACGTTTTACATGGTCGTCGGGCTTATCCGGCCGGACGGCGGCCGGATCCTCCTCAACGGCGAGGATCTGACCGGCCGGCCCATGTATGTCCGTGCCCGGAAGGGGATCAGTTATCTTCCCCAGGAGCCCTCGGTTTTCCGGAAGCTGACGGTGGAGGAGAACATCCTGGCCATCCTGGAGACCCTGGAGATGGAACAGGGGGAGCGAATGGACCGGCTACGGGATCTCCTGGAAGAATTGGATCTGACGCCGCTCCGGACCCATCGGGCCTATTCCCTCTCCGGGGGTGAGCGGAGGCGGGTGGAAATCACGCGGGCCCTGGTCACATCACCGAAGTATATTCTTCTGGACGAGCCCTTCGCAGGGATCGATCCTCTGGCAGTCGCGGATATCCAGAAGATTATCGGTCAGTTGAAAGAGAAGGGAATCGGGGTGGTCATTTCCGATCACAACGTCCGGGAGACGCTCTCCGTCTGCGACCGGGCCTACATTGTCAACGAGGGGATGGTGCTGGTAGAAGGCGATCCCGATGCCATCGCTTCCTGCGAGATTGCCCGGAAGATCTACCTCGGGGAAGGATTCAGCCTGTAAGAGCAGTTCGTACGGCAAGAGGGGCACTCCTCACGCCGCGGACCAAAGGCGAAGGTTATGGCTCTGGAACTCAAACAAAATCTGAAGCTGACCCAGCAACTGGTCATGACACCCCAGCTTCAGCAGGCCATCAAGCTGCTGCAGGTGTCGCGGCTCGAGCTGGTGGACGCGATCAACCAGGAGATGCAGGAGAACCCGCTCCTGGAAGAGTTGACCGGAGAGGAATACAGCGAACCGGAAACCCCGGCCGAGTCGGACGATCTCAAAACGATCGAAGGGGAAGAGATCAAGCTGACCGAGCACACGCAGGAACTCACCGGGGAAGGAGACGGCAAGACCGATTTCGACTGGGACAATTACCTGGAAGACTATGGCTCTGTGGGCGTCACCTATGACCGTTCCCAGGAAGACGGGCCCGCCTGGGATAATTTTCTCACCGCCCAGTCCTCGCTGACGGATCACCTGATGTGGCAGGTCAAGCTTTCCCGGATGTCCGAAGGCGAAATGGTCGTGGCGGAGCAGATTGTGGGCAATCTGGATACGAACGGCTATCTGAAGGCGACGGTCGAAGAGATCGCCGCCCAGTCCGGCGTCGAACCGGCCTGTGTCGAAGGCGTCCTTCGCAAGGTTCACGATTTCGATCCTCCCGGCGTTGCGGCCCGCGACCTGAAGGAATGCCTGTTGATCCAGGCCCGGGTTCTCCGCGCCGGTCCCCTGGTGCAGGCGATCATCCGGGATCATCTCAAAGAGCTGGAAATCAAGAATTACAGCCAGATCTGCCGGAAACTGAAGGCCTCCGCCGAGGATGTGGAAACGGCGATCCTGGTTATCATGAACATGAACCCCAAACCGGGCGCTCTCTACAACGAGGAGAAGGCCCAGCCGGTCATCCCGGACGTGTTTGTCTTCAAGGCCGGGGATGAATACAAGATTGTCCTGAACGACGACGGCCTGCCGCGGCTCCGGATCTCCAACTTCTACCGTGAGGTCATGGCGGGACTCAGCGGCAGCACGAATTCCGAAGGGAACCGGCGCTACATCCGCGAGAAGATCCAGTCCGCCACGTGGCTCATCAAAAGCATCCAGCAGCGGCAGAACACCATCTACAAGGTGACCGAAAGCATCCTCCGGTTTCAGCTCGATTTCTTCGAACAGGGGGTGTCCTTCCTGAAGCCCCTCGTTCTCCGGGACGTGGCCGATGACGTGGGAATGCACGAGTCCACCATCAGCCGGGTCGTATCCAACAAATACGTTCATACCCCCCGGGGGATCTTCCTCCTGAAATATTTCTTTTCCAGCGGCATCCATCGGACCTCCGGCGAAAACATCGCTTCCAAGAGCGTCAAGGAAGAAATCCGGAAGCTCGTCCAGGGAGAGGATCCCCGACGGCCGATGAGCGACCAGGAAATCGTCCAGCGTCTGGAGTCCGGGGGCATTGCCATCGCCCGGCGGACCGTTGCCAAATACCGGGAGATGATGGGCATCCTTCCGTCTTCCCGGCGGAAAAGACTCATCAAGACATAAAAATAGATTGACATTTCAGAACCTCATTTCTATAAAGCGCATCTTTGCCGAAGGGGGGCGATCCCTCCCGTGGCGAACTCCCTGAGAAGGATCGTAGGAGGATGGAACCATGAAAATATCGCTTACCTTCAGAAACACGGGCGGGGAGGACTGGTTCAAGCAGGTCGTCGACGAGCGGCTGAGCAAGCTCCAGAAATACCTGGACCATCCGGCGGAGGCCCACGTTGTTCTGTCCGTCGAAAAATTCCGCCATGTTGCGGAAATCAGCCTTTCCGCCGATGGGGCGAACGTGATCGCCAAGGAAGAGGCGAAAGACATGAACACAGCGATCGACAACGCCGTCGAGAAGGTGGAGCGACAGCTCAAGAAGCACAAGTCAAAGATCCGAACCCACAAATCCGGCGCGATGCGCGGTGAAGACAGGACCCTTCGGGTTGAGCAGGCGGACGAGGAAGAGGCCCGCTCGCGGGTCGTGGAGACCCGGAAAGTCGTGCTCAGTCCCATGTCCCTGGACGACGCGGTCCTGGAGATGGACACCGTGAAAAACCGTTTTCTCATCTACCGTGATATTGCCACGGAAAACGTCTGCGTCCTCTATCGTCGGGACGACGACAATTTCATTCTGATCGAATCGAACAGCTAGCGCTCGGGGAAGACGGCATGAAAATCATCGATATGATGAAGCCCGGGTACGTCATCGAGGAGCTCCAGGCCAAAACGAAGCGAGACGTGCTGGCGGAGTTGTCATCACTTTTTCTGCTGGATCTCCAGGGCGACCCGGAAGAAATGGTGTCGATCCTCCTGGAACGGGAGAAACTGGGGAGCACCGGCATCGGCGACGGCATCGCGATTCCTCACGGGAAGATGAGCACCATGAAGGATCTCGTCGTTGCCTTCGGACGAAGCCGGAAGGGGATCGATTTCAACGCCATGGACGGCAAGCCCGTTCACCTGTTTTTTCTCCTGATGGCGCCGGAAAATTCGGCGGGCATTCATTTGAAAGCGCTTGCCAAGATATCCCGGATGCTCAAGGACGGGGCGTTCCGGAAACGCCTCCTGGATGCATCTTCCCGGCAGGAACTTCTGGCGGCCATCATGGAAAAGGACGAAATTCCCTAGCCGATCGCATCAAGAAAATTGGACGGTCATGGCGGTATTGACCATACAGGATCTCGCGGAGCGATACCGCGGCCGCCTCGGAATCGAGGATGCCGGCGGAATCGGCCGCCGGAACCGGCCGGTCCGGACAAACCGCCTGCAAATGGTCGATCCCCTGTTTCGGGGGCGATCGCACCGCTCGGGATCCATCCCCTTCCTCCAGCCGGAGGGGCTGATTCAACTGTCCCGCCTGCCTGACTCCCTCCGGAATGCCCTGTTTCAATCCCTTGTCCGTTCGGGGGCGTCCTGTCTTTTCCTCGCTTCAGCCTTCTCGATTCCCCCTTATCTGGCCGGCCTTTCCCGGCGGTTTCACCTGCCCGTGATGGCTTCCTCCCTGGCGGGGGTCCATCTTGAAAGCCGTTTTACGGGCCTTGTTCGGGAGCACCGGCAGGGGATCAAAAGGGTTCACGGCTGTCTTGTGGTCGTTTCCGGAACCGGGATCCTGATCACGGGAGAAAGCGGGACGGGAAAGACGACGGCGGCCCTGCACCTTGCAGAAGAGAAAGGCGGATCCTGGGTGGCCGACGACGCCGTGGACCTCTCGCGCCACGGAGCCTCAATCCGCGGCCGAGCCCCCGGGAGCATCCGCGGCCTCGTGGCGGTCCCGGGACTGGGAATCGTAGCCGCTTCCGGATTGATTCCCCGGTCGCACATCCGGAAGGAAGCGCCGGTCGACGGCGTGGTCCGCCTGATCCGCCCGGCGGAGGAGCCGGACGCCGGCTGGGCCGGAATTGAAATACAGGGAGAGAAGTGTCGGGTTCTGGGGGTCGAGAGACCGTTTCGCATACTGCCCTTGGCGGACGGTGAACCGATGCACAGCCGGATCGCCGGCTGGGCGGCTTCGATCAATTCGGGAGGGATGGGATCATGAAATGTCCCCGGGTAGTCATCGTGACCGGTCTGTCCGGCTCGGGAAAAAGCACGGCCTTGAGGGCGCTGGAGGACATCGGCTTCTTCTGCGTCGACAACCTGCCGGTGGTCCTGTTGCCCGATTTCCTGGAGATCCAGGCGGACGAGGAGAAAGAGATATCCCAGGTGGCACTTGTCATGGACCTGCGGGAAGCGGGCTTCCTGGATCGGTATCCGGAGATCTTCGAGCTTCTGAAGGAAAAGGGATACCGGATCGAGGTGCTGTTTCTCGACGCCGGCGACGAGGCGCTCCTGCACCGGTTCAGCGAGACCCGCCGGATGCATCCGCTGGCGATGAAGGGGTCCGTCATGGAGGGGATCCAGGAAGAGCGCAGGAAGATGGCTTCCCTCAAGGACATGGCCGACACGGTCATCGACACGACGTTCCTGAATGTCCACCAGCTCAAGGACGCGGTCCAGCGGGCCTTTCTTCCGCCCACGACGACCCGCCGCATCATTCTCCACGTCCAGTCCTTCGGGTACCGCTACGGGATCCCGGCCGACGCCGATATCGTCCTGGACGTGCGGTTCCTGCAGAATCCATACTTTGTGGAATCGCTCAAGCGCCTGGACGGCCATGAGCCGGCGGTGCGGGAGTACGTCCTGGCCTCCGAAGAAAGCCGGATTTTCCTCGATCAGCTCCTGTCGCTCCTCTCCTTTCTCCTGCCCCTTTACGAGAAGGAGGGAAAGCCCCGCATCAACGTCGCCATGGGCTGCACGGGAGGCCGACACCGCTCCGTGGTAATGGCCAACGAGCTGGCGGCCCATTTTTCCGACCAGGGCTATCTGGCCGGTACGACCCACCGGGACATCAACAAGAGCGGCTGATCCTCAACCTATGGGGCAGTCGACAGCTTTGCCGTCACGTTGTCCTTGATCCAGTGGGGATCCCACCATTCCGTCGGATTCACGAACTCCCCCGCCACGAGGATGGAGAAGTGGAGATGGTCTCCCCCGGCGAGACCCGTCAGGCCGCTCGTTCCGAGGACCCCTCCCTTTTTCACTTCCTGACCGTTTTTCACCTGGATGCCGGACAGGTGGGCGTACAGGCTGAACAGCCCCTGCCCGTGGTCGAGAATCACCGCGTTCCCGTAGATCCCGAGGGGGCCGGCGAAAACGACCAGACCGTTATTGGCGGCCTCGATCGGGGCCTGGGATGTGGATGCCAGGTCCACGCCCATGTGGGTGCTTTCACCGAGGGACTGGCCGTTGTATCGATAGTACCGGTGGTCGCCGAAGAGGGCCATCGGCGCCGCGTCCTTCATGCGCAGGAAGGTGCCTTCCCAGAGCTGTTTTGGTACGGACCGCTGGCAGACGGAGAAGATCGTACGGGCGTTTTCCTCGCGCAGTTTTGAGTTTACGTAAACAAAAGTCTCGATGGGCGTTTTTCCTCTGAGTTCCGGGAGGGTCGCCTGGAATTCGGGCATCTTCTGCTGGAAGAAGCCGTCGCCCAGGGACATCTCGTCGCTCCGGAACTTCTTTTCCAGGATCAGGGCCGGCAGGGCGACCACGGCCTCGTTGCCGGCGGCGTCCCGGGCCACGACCTGGATGCGCGGCTTGGCGGTCGCCGCTCCGATGGGAAGGGCGAAGTAGACGACCTGGGAAGGCCTCCCGCCGATGTCCGTCGGAAAGGAGGGGAAGAACCGCTGGTCCACCATGACCCCGCTCATGATCACCGGCTTGGAGATCCGGTACGTCACAAGACAGGTTCCGCCGGGGCTGATGTGATTCATGGAACCGGTAAGAAGGATCTGCGGCGGGATGATGTCGACGGTGATGGATTTCGCGATGGTCGTCGTGTTCGCCCAGAGGGAGTGGTCGGTGGCGGTGACGGTCAGGGTTGCCGGGCCTTCCTGGAGTTTCCAGTGCCATGGATCGAGGGGAAGGGATACGGTCTTTTCCCGGACTCCCCGCTGGGGGAAATCCTCGGCCGATACGACCTGGGTTCTTGTCCCCTGGGAAAGCGTCACGATAACTTTTTTGAGACCGCTTCCGGAATCGCGGAATGTGATTCCCAGGACCTTCTGCCGCCCCACGATGCTGACATCCTGATCCAGAGCAATCCGGGGCTTCTGGAATTCTCCCATGGTCAGAAAGAACCACACCAGACCTCCGATCACCAGGACCGCAGCAATCCCGATGATCATCCACTTGTTTGCCTTCACGACCAACCTCCCCGCCAGAATTGGCGCCGGCGAGCATGCTCATGCCCGTTCCCCGGCGTCCGGCGTGGTCTTTCTATAAAGGCTTTGCCCGGCCTTTTCAAGGGAAACGGGTTTCCGGTTCATGGAGGGAGTAACGGATTTCAAATCCGTCCACCCTTCCTTTTTTCTCTTTTTTTTCTGGAAGCGAGGTCGTCCGCGGATGAGAGGCCGACTCGCAAGGGAGAGAGGCTTCCCTCGCGCTCAGAAGAGTTTTTTCGATCCTGCAGCGTCTCGCTCCGCTGCAAAGTCATAACTCGCGCCTGGCGGCGCTCAGACAGATGACTTTGCGGGCGCTGCGCTGCGACGGCAGGGTGCCCCGAAAAAGCCTCTATTCGCGCTCCGGGAAGCCCCACTCCCCGCCATCCGCGGGGGCGCGGCCGGGGGTTCCCAGAGGAGCGATTAGGAGAATTTTCCTCCCGGACGGCCGCTCAGGCGGGCAATGCGCTCCGCGGGAAATTCTCCGCGACGGCGGGAGCCCCCGTGACAGCCCCCGCGCCACTATGTGAATAAAAAAGAGGTGGACGGATTTGAAATCCGTTGATCGCCGGCGCCGTGTTCCAGTCACCGTGTCCGAGTTCTGCAGGCCGCATCCTGACAGGAATTCCTTGATCTTCCCATCCGCAATTGCTATAAAATTGCACCGATATGACATCTTGCCGGGATCGGGAAACGGGGGAGGGAATCTGAAGATGCTCAAGGGGCGGCGTGTGGTGCTGGGAGTGACGGGGGGGATCGCGGCCTACAAGTGCGCCGAGCTGACCCGGGAACTGATCCGGCAGGGAGCCCAGGTGAAGGTCATCATGACCGAAAGCGCCCGGGAATTCGTGACCCCATTGACCCTTCAGACCCTTTCGGGAAACCCCGTTTACACAGAGCTTTTCACCCTCATCCGGGAGCAGGACATCGCCCACATCGCCCTGGCGGAGTTTGCGGAGTTGATGATCATCGCCCCCGCCACGGCCAACATCATCGGCAAGGCCGCCGCCGGCATCGCCGACGACCTCCTGACGACGGTCTTCATGGCCATGAAGGCGCCGGTTCTCTTCTGCCCCGCCATGAATACTCAGATGTACGCCAGCCCGGCCCTTCAGGAAAACCTGCGGAAACTCGAATCCTGGGGCTATCACGTCCTGCCTCCGGCGTCGGGTCCCCTGGCCTGCAAGGCCGAGGGGGAGGGCCGCCTCCCGGAGGTCCCCGAGATCGTCGAGGCGGCGGTCTCCCTGATGACGCCGAAGGACCTGGCAGGGGAACACGTTCTTGTCACCGCCGGACCCACCCGGGAGCCTTTCGACCCGGTCCGCTTCATCACCAACTATTCCTCGGGGAAAATGGGCTATGCCCTCGCTCTTCAGGCGCGACGCCGCGGCGCCCGGGTCACCCTTGTCAGCGGTCCGACGTCCCTCCCGCCGCCCGCCGGCGTGGAAGTGGTGAACGTCGGGAGCGCCGTGGAGATGCGCGACGCCGTCCTGTCCCGTCTGACAGGTGTCACCGTGGTCATCAAGGCGGCCGCCGTGGCGGATTACCGGCCGGCGGTGCTGCAGGAGCAGAAGATCAAAAAGAAAGGCGGAGCGCTGACGCTGGAATTGGAGCGGAATCCGGACATCATTCGGGAAATCGGAATGAAGAAGGGGAGGCGGGTCGTCGTCGGCTTCGCCATGGAGTCGGAGAACCTGCTGGAAAACGCCAAGGCTAAGATGGTCGAGAAGAACATGGACCTGATCGTGGCCAACGATCTCCGCGAGGCGGGTGCCGGATTTCAGTGCGACACCAACATCATTAAGATCATGGATCGCAGGGGGGATGTCGAGGCCCTGCCGCTGATGGACAAATCCGAAGCGGCCGGCCGCATCCTCGACCGGATCCGCGAACTCCTCAGCCATAGCGGAAGAAGAAGGCGGCGCGGATGAGCGCAATCCCGACCGATCCGCGCAGCGAACTCCACCGGATCGTTTCATCTCTCCGGGAATACGCAGAGTGGGAGCGGGAATCCCGACGACGCATGTCGTTCTTCTGCGAGGCAGGGGCTCTGCCGGCGGAGTCCGGAACGGCCGGGACGACGCCGGTTGGGCAGATCATGGAGAGTCTTCCGGTGAAAGGCACCCTGGAGGACGTACGCGCGGAGATGGGGGATTGCCGACGCTGTCCTCTTGCGGCTTCCCGGAAGAACCTGGTCTTTGGCGAGGGGAATCCGCGGGCGGAACTGGTCTTCGTGGGAGAGGCGCCGGGAGCCGACGAGGATGCCCAGGGACGTCCGTTCGTAGGAAGGGCGGGTCAGCTCCTGACACGCATCATCGAGGCTATGAAGCTCCAGCGGTCCGACGTGTACATCTGCAACATCCTGAAGTGCCGCCCTCCGGGGAACCGCAATCCCGAACCGGGGGAGATCGGGGCCTGCGAGCCTTTTCTCCGGAAGCAGCTCGAGGCCATCGGGCCGCGTGTCATCTGTGCCCTGGGAACGTTCGCGGCCAAGACCCTGCTGAAGACGGAGTCGCCGATCACGGTCCTCCGGGGCCGTTTCCACGACTATCAGGGGATCCGGCTCATGCCGACCTATCACCCGGCCTACCTGCTTCGGAATCCCGGAGCGAAGAAGATGGTCTGGGAGGACGTCCAGATGATCATGCAGGAATTGGGGACTTTATGATGAAGAAATCGATCCGGATCCTGGGTATCTGCATCCTGGCGCTCCTGCTTCTGTCCGGCCCGTCGCATGCGGCGGCGGGAGAAAAAGCACCCGTTTTAGACCTGGTCACGGTGAGCGCCGCCATCACCCCGCCGATCGCCGAGTACATCGTTCAGAGCGTCGCCGAGGCCGGGAAATCGGGAGCCGACGGCCTGATCATCCAGCTCGATACGCCCGGCGGCCTCGACCTGGCCATGCGGGACATCGCCAAGGCAATCCTGAACGCCCCCCTGCCGGTCATTGTCTACGTCGCTCCAGCAGGAGCCCGGGCGGCCTCGGCGGGGGTCATCATCACCGTCTCCGCGCATATCGCCGCCATGGCGCCCGGCACGAACATCGGGGCGGCCCACCCGGTGGCCCTGGGATTCGGCGGCGGCGGCGACAAGACCATGATGCAGAAAGTTGAGAACGATGCCGTCGCCTATGTGCGGGGTATCGCCAAGCAGCGGAACCGCAATGAGGACTGGGTGGAACGGTCCGTCCGGAAGAGCGAGTCCGTTACGGCGGAAGAAGCCCTGAAGCTGAAAGTGATCGACATCGTCGCTGCCAATGTGAACCAGCTCTTGGCCCAGATGGACGGCCGCGAAGTGGACGTGCTTTCCGCCAAAAAGGTTCTCCGGACCCAGGGCGCCTCCGTCCGGGAAAAGAAAATGGGGACCCGCCAGAAGATCCTCACCGCCCTCAGCGATCCGAACATCGCCTACATCCTGCTCCTGGTCGGCCTGGCGGGACTGTATTTCGAATTCGCCAATCCGGGAGTCATCCTCCCGGGTGTGATGGGGGGAATATCGCTCATCCTGGCCTTCTTTGCGCTTCAGACCCTGCCGGTGAATTACGCGGGTGTGGCGCTCATCCTCCTGGGGATCGTATTCTTCATCGCCGAGATCAAGGTCATCAGCCACGGGGTTCTGACCATCGGTGGCGTCATTTCGCTGGTCCTGGGCTCGCTGCTCCTGTTCGAGTCTCCCGAGCCGGCCCTCCGGGTCTCATGGGGTGTCCTCATACCGGCGGTAATCCTCATATCGCTGTTCTTTGCCGGTGTCATCAGCCTGGCGGTAAAGGCCCAGCTCCGGCAGAAGCGGACGGGAAGCGAGGGCATGGTGGGTGCGGAAGGGTATGCGGTGACGGATGTCCTTGAAGAGGGCAAGGTCTTCGTGAAGGGGGAATACTGGAACGCCTGCAGCGATCAGCCGATCGGGAAGGACCGGAAAATACGGGTCCTGGAGGTGCAGGGACTCCGGCTCAAAGTGGAAGGGCTTTAAAAAAAGGAGGATTGATCCATGTCGCTGACCATCATTACGACCATTGTCATTCTCGTCATCATGTTTCTTGCGTCGGCCCTGCGGGTTCTCAACGAGTACGAGCGGGCCGTCGTCTTCCGCCTGGGGCGGATCATCGACCAGAAGGGGCCGGGCCTCATCATCCTGATTCCCGTGGTCGACCGGATGGTGAAGGTGGACATGCGGACCATCACCATGGACGTCCCGCCCCAGGACGTCATCACCCGGGACAACGTCTCCATCAAGGTGAACGCGGTGATCTATTTCCGCGTCGTCGACGCCACGTCCGCGGTGACGGAGGTGGAAAACTTCCTGTACGCCACCTCCCAGCTTGCCCAGACGACTCTCCGTAGTATCTGCGGCCAGGCGGAACTGGACGAGATCCTTTCGGAGCGGGAGAAGATCAACCTCCATCTCCAGGAGATTCTCGACCGGAGCACCGATCCCTGGGGAATCAAGGTCTCCCTGGTGGAGGTCAAGCACATCGACCTGCCGGAAGAGATGAAGCGGGCCATGGCCAAGCAGGCCGAGGCCGAGCGGGAACGGCGGGCCAAGGTCATCAACGCCGAGGGAGAGTTCCAGGCGGCCCAGAAGCTCATCGAGGCAGCGGCCCTCATGGAGACCCAGCCGATGTCGCTGCAACTCCGGTACCTGCAGACGTTGAACCAGATCGCCTCGGAGAACAACTCGACGACGCTGTTCCCCATTCCCATCGATCTGCTCACGCCGTTTCTGAAGAAGGCATAGGCGCTCGCTGATCCTGCGGAGTTTCCGTTTCGCCCGCCCGGTCCCGGAAATGGGCGGAGGGTGAGGAAAGCCGGGAATAAACCGCGGTACCGGAAAGGAGGAAGGGATTTCTTGGAAAAGAAAGAGAAGAAACACATCCTGACGGGGGGCGTCATCCTCATCGCACTCGGCGTGTTGATTTTCCTGCACAATACCGGGCTGTGGCGCTTCGGCGAGAGTTGGCCGCTTCTGCTGATCGTTGTCGCCGCGACGACGCTGATCCAGCGGGTGAAGGATCTCGGCGGCTGGATCCTGATGGCCGTCGGAATCGTGTTCCTGCTTACGGGAACGCTGAAAGTCGACATGCAGGTGCTGGGGCAGTACGTCCTGCCGCTCCTGCTGGTTGCTCTCGGCGTCAGCATGCTCTTGAAGAAGAAAAAGAAAGACGGCCCGGATCCATGAGGGAGCCCCCCGGGGACGGGAAGGTCCTCGTCCTCTGCGATTTTGACGGCACCATTTCCCGGACGGACGTCGGGAACAGGCTCTTCAACCGGTTTACCGGCCGCGGCTGGCAGGAGATCGACGAGGCCTACTGCCGGGGCGAGATCGGCTCCCGGGAGGCCTACACGAGGGTGGCGGCCATCCTGGAGGGAGACCGGGAGCGGATGCTCGCCTTCGTCCTCAGGGAGGCGGAACTGGACGGGCATTTCCCCGCCTTCCGGCGGTTTTGCCGGGAGACGGGCCTGGACCTGATCATCGTCTCCGATGGCCTCGACTTCTACATCAATGCAGTGCTCCGGAAACACGGCCTGGAAGATATCCCCATCCACGCGAACCGGACGTTGTTTCGCGCCGGGAAGCCGCCGTCCATCGAGTTCCCCTGGGCAAGCGAAGACTGCGGGCGCTGCGGGACCTGCAAACGGGGAATCCTTCGGTCCCGGCGGGGCCGCTATGACGTCATCGTCTATGTCGGGAACGGCCATTCGGACGTATGTCCTTCTGCGGAGGCGGATCTCGTTTTTGCCAAAGGGGTTCTCCTGCAGATCTGCCAGGAGCGCCACCGCTCCTGCGTGCCATTTGAGAATTTCAGCGACGTGCTTGATTTTCTGAACAGCAATCCGTCCCGGTCCTCCGGGGCGGGACACGAATGCCTCCGCGGCGCCTGCGCCTCGGACCGAATCGAAGAAAATTCAACAGGGAGGTAATGTTTCATGGCTTCGAATGCGAAGGGGATCCGCCTCAGCCAGAAGGAAATCTGGCAGAAGAAACTGGAAAAGCGACTGGCCGAACTGGCCGCCAAGGGAATTGAAGGCACCGCCGCGGCCCGGGACGCCGTCGTGCGGGCCCTGAAAGCGAGAGTCCGGGAGGCCAACGGACGTCTGGCCGCCATTGACGCCAAAGACAAGAAGACCGCCGACAAAAAGGAGACGAAGGCCCGGAAGCTGGCGGAGGCCAAGACGGAGAAGAAGAAGGGTGAGGCGCCGCCCCCGGTGGAGGAGAAAACCTCCAAGAGCAAGAAGAAGAAAGAGGAAAAGGCGGAGAAGAAGGAAGGCGCTGCCAAGGAAAAGAAACCCAAGGCAAAGGAATAATGAAGGAAACCTGGACGGCCGGACGCCTCCTCGAGGTGTCCGGCTCTTACTGGCAGACCTGTGCGCTCCATGCCGGGGTGAAGCAGGGAATCTTCACCGCCCTCGGGGGGAGTTCGCTCTCTGCGGAGGACGTGGCGAGGGAAACCTCGTCCAGCCTGCGGGGAACGACGGCGCTTCTGAACGCCCTCACCGCCATGGGGCTCCTGATGCGGGAGGACGACCACTACCGAAACACCCACGAGTCCCGGATGCATCTCGATGGCGGATCGGAGGTGTATATCGGACACATGATCCTCCACCATCATCACCTGATGGAGTCCTGGGCAAAGCTGCCCGTGGCCGTAAAGGGGGGCAGACCGATCCGGAAGCGCTCAACGTTCCGGAACCGGGAAATCCGGGAGAGCTTCCTCATGGGGATGTTCAACCTGGCCAGCCGCCTGGCGCCCCGAATCGTCCGGGATGTCGACCTGACGGGCCGGAGGCATCTCCTGGACCTGGGCGGCGGTCCGGGGACCTATGCGATTCATTTCTGCCGGCGCTATGCGGGACTCAGGGCTACCGTCTTCGACCTCAAGACCACCCGGCCCTTCGCGATGAAAACGATCCGCCGTTTCGGCCTGGAGGACCGCATCGCCTTCCGGGCGGGAAACTACCTGGAAGACGATCTGGGAGAGGGGTATGACGCCGCCTGGCTGTCGCATATCCTGCACGGGGAAGGGCCGGAGGACTGCCGGAAGATCGTGGCCGGGGCAGCGGCGGCCCTGGAGCCGGGAGGCATCCTGATCGTCCACGAGTTCATCCTGAATGACGCCAAGGACGGGCCTCTTCACCCGGCCCTGTTTTCCCTCAACATGCTCCTGGGGACCCCCGAGGGGCGCTCCTACTCGGAAGCGGAGATTCGGGACATGCTTGCCGCTGCGGGCCTCCGGGACATCCGCCGCCTGCCCTTTCAAGCTCCCAACGACTCGGGCCTCATCGCCGGCCGGAAATAGCCGGCCAGTCCACGGGCGGCAATATCCGGGTATCCGCTCCCGCCGAGACAGGAAGCGAATAATCTGCCCGTTTCCTGGACAATTCTTTTTCCTCCTCGATCAGGTGGTGAGAATCCTGCGGTCAGCATGCAGGATTGCGGTCCGAACGGATTGGCGGGAAGGGGAAATCCATGGTGGAAAAACCACGGAGGGTCGCGCGCGGTTTGATGATTCCAAGACAGGCCCCTTCCTTCCTTTCTTTCTGACCGGAGTGAGTCGTTTCTCCCCCTTTCCAGCGCGGACTTTTTCTCCATTTCCTCGTGACGGATCCCCGTCGGACACAATGAGACAGAGTGTCTCCCTTTTGCGGTACAACCCGGCGTGCCGGGAAGATGGCCGCCGTCCTCTGCATTCATTTAATAAATAAGCAAAACAGTATGTTGCGGCAAGCTAGCCTGCGGGAGCATACATGGTACATCTATTGCTCTATGGGAAAGCGCCACTGTTCAAAAGAATATGAACTCTTTTCAGGAGGGCAGCCATGAACGTCAGCACCGTTTCCGGATTCGTTCCTTCCGAGCACCTGGGCATGACCCTGATGCACGAACACTTTCTGTTCGGATTTCCCGGCTGGCAGGGCGACGTCACCCTGGGTCCCCTCGACCGGCAGGCCTGTGTGGAAGACGGTTTGAGAATGGCTGAAAAAGTCATGGAGCAAGGCGTGAAAACCGTTGTCGACGTCACGCCGAACGAGTGCGGCAGGGATGTGGAGCTGCTGCGGGAGATCTCGGAAAAGAGCGGCCTCAACATTCTCTGCTCCAGCGGATACTACTTCGAGGGCGAAGGGGCGCCGGCCTATTTCAAGCTGCGCAGCCAGTTCGGGCAGGGCGTGGAGCAGGTGTACGAGATGTTCAAGACGGAGGTGGAGAAGGGCGTCGGGACCACCGGCATCCGGCCCGCCGTTTTCAAGGTCGCCTCCAGTAAAGAGGCCATCACGGATTATGAAGCGATATTCTTCCGGGCGGCCGCGCGGGTCTCGAAGGAAAACGGCATCCCGATCATCACGCACACGCAGGAGGGCAGGCTCGGACCCGAACAGGCCGATCTGCTCATCGCCGAGGGGGCCGACCCGAAGCGGATCATGATCGGCCATATCGACGGATCGACGGACATGGACTACCTCCTCCGGGTCCTCGAAAAGGGCGTATACATCGCCTTTGACCGTTTCGGCGTGGAAAACGTCGGCGGAGCGCCGCCGGATTCCCGCCGGGTCGCCTGCCTCATCGGCCTTCTCGGTCTTGGCTGGGTAGATAAAATCATGATCTCGAACGATTACGTGAACTACTGGCTGGGCCGGCAGGGGGTTTCGGAGATCGTGAGCCTGGTCATGCCGAATTACAACATCACCCACATTTTCCAGGACATCATCCCGGCACTGAAGAAGGCCGCCGTCAGCAGCGGGCAGATCGAGACGATGCTGATGGCCAATCCGCGGCGGTTCTTTGAGGGAGTCTGAGGAGCTCGCGAACCATCCGGGACAGAAGGAGAACATCGACATTTCACAGAAGGAGGGAACATGCCCGAATACGTGCCGATCACGTTTGAGAAAAACAACATGCTCGAACACCTGACGCAGGTCATCAGGGAGCATCCGGAACGGACAGCCGTCGTGACTGCAGACGGCACGGTCCGGAAGACCTACGGGGAGATCGACCGTCGGTCGAACCGGCTGGCGCATTATCTTGCGCGGCTCGGCGTCGGCAAGGGCGACCGTGTCGCCATCTTCCAGAACAACGGCTGGCAGTACCCGGAGCAGTATCTGGCGATCCTCAAGCTCGGTGCGATCTGCGTTCCCATGAACTTCCGCCTGAAGAGCCCAGAGGCTCTGTTCATCCTGACGGAATCGGGGGCCAAGGCGCTGATCCTGGAAAGCCGGTATGCCGCCGTTTTCGAGCCGACCCTCACGTATCAACTGGGGGTGAAGCACTATCTCTGCACCAACGGAGAGGCCCCCGAATGGGCGGTCGATTATGAGACGGCGCTGGCCGGGGAGACGGAAGAAGCGATCGAGACGCCGCACATGACTCTGGACGACATCCTGGCCATCTGCTACACCAGCGGCACCACGGGCCTTCCCAAGGGTTCCATGGCGACGCACCGGCAGATCATGACGAACTTCTATGGTGAGATGGGGAACCTCATCGAGAGCACCATGCATCCGGACCGGGGATATCATGTCGTCATGATGATCATTCCCGTGTACCACATCGCAGGCATCATGACGCTCTACGCGGGCATGAAATTCGGCTGCAACATCGTCGTATCGTCGGATTTTGTGCCCGAAGGATTCATGCAGACGGTGGAGAGGGAGCAGGTCTCCCTGTGCTACCTGGTGCCGATCATGTTCTTCTTCATTCTCCACGATCCGTCCTTCGGGAAGTACGATCTCAGCAGCTTGCGTTTTGTCCCCTATGGCGCGATGCCGATGGACCCCGCTCTCCTCCAGGACATCCTGAAGAAATTTCCTCCGGGCATTCGCTACATGGACGCCTTCGGCTCGACGGAAGTGTGCATCAACATCGCCAAGCTTCCCGAGGATCACGATCTGACGGGTACCCCCGAGGAGGTCGAGAAGAAAATCGCCCGCCTGAAGAGCATCGGCCGTCCTTTCCGTTACGGTATCGAGAGCACGATTCTGGATCCTTTCGGCAAGGAGGTTCCTCCCGGGGTCGTGGGGGAGATTGCCTCCCGGGGCGAGAAAGTGACCGTCGGATACTGGCGCAATACGGAAGAGACGGCACGGACGATCGACAGGAACGGATGGTTCCACACCGGCGACGCCGGATGGATGGACGAAGACGGGTATGTGTACTTCGCCGACCGGGCAAAGGACATGATCAACCGGGGCGGCGAGAACATCTTCCCCGCCGAGGTCGAGCGCCGGCTCAATCAGCACCCCAAGGTATTGGAAGCGGCTGTCTTCGGTGTTCCCGACCCGGCCTGGGGAGCCCGCGTCGTCGCGGCCGTCGTCTTGGCGCCGGGGCAGACAGCGGAGGCGGTTCCTGCGGAGGAACTCATCGGTTTCTGCAAGGAGCAGATGGCAAGCTACAAGGCCCCGTCGGCGATCTGGTACATCGACCAGCTTCCGCGGCGGTTCGAGCTCGGGAAGGTGATGCGGTTCATGCTGCGAGACGAATACATGAAGAAAAGGGAGGACGCCGTTTCATGAGGAATATGCTCGACACCCTGTCCTTCCGGGTTTCCCCGGAGGACGAGTACAATCATCCCGTTGATGATGCGAAGAACTTCAATGAAAGCATGTACATCAACATATTCGACTTCAACCAGGCCATGGGCGGATGGTTTCGCGTGGGAAACCGTCCGAATGAGGGGAACGCGGAGGTCACCTGCTGCCTGTATCTCCCCGACGGAAGCGTGGGATTCATCTTCAGCCGTCCGAACATTTCGTCGAACGAGTCCCTCGACGCGGCGGGGCTGAAATTCGAGGTCCCGGAGCCGCTGAAGCGGATCCGGGTCACCTACAGCGGACCGGTGTGCCTCCTGAAGAATCCGCACGAGATGGCGAAACCGATGAAAGCCTTCGCGGAGAATCCCATTGTCGA
This sequence comes from Syntrophaceae bacterium, assembly GCA_013177825.1. Taxonomy (NCBI): domain Bacteria; kingdom Pseudomonadati; phylum Thermodesulfobacteriota; class Syntrophia; order Syntrophales; family Syntrophaceae; species Syntrophaceae bacterium. Next base: position 18,746 of record JABLXX010000007.1, on the reverse strand, counting down.
TTGTTCGGTGGCCCTGGACTTCCATGCGGTCGGACCGGTCTTCGGCGGCGAGATGGTCAACAGGGACGGCAGCCCTTTCCAGGAGCCTCCGGAGGAGGCGTTTGCGAAGGCGCATTACGAGCAGCACATGAGCGGCTCGGGAACCATCCGTGTCCAGGAGCGGGAATGGAAGATCGATGGTTTCGGACTGCGGGACCACTCCTGGGGCCCGCGGTACTGGCAGAACATCTACTGGTACCGGTGGCTGCCGATGAATTTCGGCCCCGATCTCGGGTTCATGTTCATGATCATGGGCAAGGAAGACGGAAACCACCAGATGATGGGGATCATGCTGGAGAACGGCCTGTACGTTCCCTTCCGGGACGTGGAGCTGCAGACAGAGTGGGACGAAAACTACTATCAGACCGCCCTCAAGGTGAAGGCCGGGACCGACGACGGCGTGCATGAGATTGAGGGGCGGGTCCTGTCCCTCATCCCGCTCCGCAACCGGAGAAAGAACGAGGCGGGCGACGTGCTCGAAACCCGTATCACCGAGGGGATGACAGAATACCGGTACCGGGGCAGGGTAGGATATGGGATGTCGGAATACCTCGACCAGATTATCCACGGCGAACCGGCGGGAAAGGAGAAGGTATGACATGAAGCAGGAAGAACTCGCCGGCTGCCTCACCCGCGCCGCCTCGCGGCATCTGGGGAAACCGGTGGTGATCGAAGATCTACGGCCTCTCTCCGGCGGCGCTTCCGCGGAGACGTGGCATTTCGACGCCCTCTGCGACGCTGTCCGCCATGAGCTGATCCTCAGGCTGTCGCCCCCGGGAGGGAAGAAAGACAAGAACCGCCTCGACCGGGGAACGGAGGCACAGGTGCTGGCAAACGTGCAGAAGGCGGGCGTTCCCGTTCCTCCCGTCCATTTCGTTCTCGATGACGAGGACGGGATCGGTCCCGGGTATGCCATGCAGCGCATACCGGGCGAGACCATCGCGCGGAAGATCCTGCGAGACGACGAGTATGCGGAGGCGCGGGGCGTCATGGCCCGGCAATGCGGAAAAATTCTCGCCGGCATCCACGCCGTCGATGCAGGCCTTCTCCCACCCCTGAAGAAGCAGCCAGCAGAGGCGGGGCTGAAACAGCTGTACGCGTTCTACGACGCCTTCGGCGCCAGGCACCCCGTTTTCGAGTTCGCCCTGCGCTGGCTTCAGGACCACCTTCCGGAGCCGGGGGATCTGCGTCTGGTGCACGGCGATTTCCGGAACGGGAATTTCATTGTCGGCCCCGAGGGTGTCCGGGCCGTCCTCGACTGGGAGCTTGCCCATCTCGGCGATCCCATGGAGGACCTCGGCTGGATATGTGTCAATTCCTGGCGCTTCGGCCACATCGACCACCCCGTCGGCGGCTTCGGCACCCGGGAGGACCTGTTCGCCGGGTACGAGGGAGCGGGAGGCGTTCCCGTCGATCCCGCCGCGGTCCATTTCTGGGAGGTGTTCGGAACGCTGAAGTGGGGAATCATCTGCATTGTCCAGGCTTTCACCCATCTGATGGGAATGAAGCGCTCCGTCGAGCTGGCCGCCATCGGACGGCGGACCTCGGAAACGGAGATCGATCTGCTGCGACTGCTGAGAGAGGGAAAGTGACATGGCTCCATCACGACCGACCGTTTTAGAGCTGCTGGAGGCCGTTCAGGAATTTCTGGAAAAGAGAATCGTGAAGGTTGTCGATTCGCACCGGGCCTTTCACACGCGGGTCGCCATCAACGTCCTGGCGCTGGTGCGGAGGGAACTCCAGCTGGGCCCGGGATTCGCAAGCGAGGAACAGGGGCGGCTCCGCTCGCTGCTCGGTATCGAAGGCGGGGTCCCGGAGCTGAATGACGAATTGTGCCGCCGCCTGCGGAACGGCGAACTGGACGACCGCGAAGGAGATCTTTTCCGACACCTGTTCGAGACGACGATGGCACAGCTGTCCATCGACAATCCCGAGTATTCCGGGTACCGGAAGGCCCTGGAGGAATCGGTGGGCGCGGGAGGCTGAAAAACGGGGTCCCTTTCCCCCGTTACGCATTCTCCCTGGAAAGGCGGTACTTTGCCATCTTCCGGTACAGCGTTGAGCGGGCCATTCCCAGCGAACGGGAAGCGCGGGAGAGGTTCCACCGGCATGTCCCGAGGGCGGTCCGGATGCGGCGCAGCTCCAGGGAGTCCGGCGATTCCGCGTGGCGGCCGCCGGCGATGTCCTCCCTGAGGTCACAGGCTTCGATCACCCGCCCTTCCGAGAAGATGCAGGCCGTCTCGATCACATTTTCCAGTTCCCGCACGTTGCCGGGCCAGGGATAGTCGAGCAGCGCTCCCATGGCCCGGCCCGACATCTCCTTCATGTCCCCTCCGTGCCTGTCGCTCATTTTCCGGAGGAAATGGTTCACCAGCCGGGGGATGTCCTCCCGGCGCTCCCGCAGGGGCGGGATGTGGAACGAAATCACGTTGAGGCGATGGTACAGGTCGCCCCGAAAGCTTTTTTCTTTCACCATCTCCCTCAGGTCCCGATTCGTCGAGGTGATGATCTGGACGTCGACCCGCTTCGGCCGGCCGCCGCCGAGGGGGGTCACCGTCTTGTCCTCGATGACGCGCAGCAGGTAAGCTTGAAGGTTCATGCTCATTTCGCTGATTTCATCAAGATAGATGGATCCTCCCGCCGCCTGCTCGAACCGGCCGGGGCTCCCTCCCCGCCTGGCCCCGGTAAATGCTCCCGCCTCATAGCCGAAAAATTCGCTCGCCATCAGGTCGGGCGGGATGGCCGCACAGTTGACGGCCACGAACGGAAGATCCCTGCGCCGGCTGTGTTCATGAATATAACCCGCTAGGATCTCCTTTCCCACGCCGCTTTCTCCCAGGATCAGCTTGGTCGAATCGTATTGCGCGGCCTTCCGGGCCTTCCCGAGGAGCCTGCCGATGCCGGCGGAGCCGAATATGAACTCGCGATGCAACCGGGTCCATGCGGACGGGTCTTCTCCTTCGGGAAAGCGAACGCCTGCGGCGGTTCTCGCGCCCGCTCGGGGTACGGAGGGGATGGAAGACCTTGATGTCCAGTTCATTCGAACGGCCGGTGCCGGGGCGTATCTCAGTCTTTCTTCGATCATGCCGGCGATGGACTGCACGATGCCCAGTGCAAATATGTGAAAATGCTTGATGAAGCAGGTCAGGCACACGGCACCGGCAACTTCCCCCGTGAAGGGGTCCCGGATCACCGTTGCCGCATTGGCCGAATCCTGCCACTGCTTGATGTAATTCTCCTCCCCGATGACACACATGGGCTGGCCGGTGGCAAGAGAGGTCCCGATCGCGTTGGTCCCGATGTATTCCTCGCTGCAGCTCGTTCCGATATTGAAGCCGCAACGCATCCCGCTCTCGGACCACCTGCTGTTTCCCGTGCCGGCGATGATGACGGCTTTCTCGTCGGCCACGGCCACCACGAAGCGCGACAGCTCGAGCATGGAGTGGAATTGCTCCAGGACGGGCGTTGCCGCATCGACGAGTCTCCTCACCTGTTCGGACCGGTCGTTGATGTACTCTTTGCTGAATGTTACAGGGGCTTTTTTTATGTTCTGATTGATGCCGACGGCGCAGCTTCTCTCCAGGGAATAATCGATCTGCCGGCGAAACATGCTTCTGAGGTACAGCGCGCTGTCCCGAGCTGTTACATACATAGGATACTCCCTTATCCGTTTCTGCGATGTGTGTCCCGGATATAGCCGGGGATGCTGCTCCATGCCCGCTCTGTTCACATTGTTTTGCTTCCGCGGTCCGGAAGACTTTAAATGCCCGGTAAATCAAAAGTCAAGGAGGGATGGCCGCTCGAACCGACGTTGGATGTATTCGCTGTCCCGCTACGCTGGTTGTTTACGGAACACTGCACCGGACCGGTGCTTGCCATGGCTCCGCCAGCCAGCTTCATGCCGTGAGTCACCCCGTGAGTGCCGCCGGACGCCGTCAGCCTCGGGCAAGAATGAAAACGGGGCAGCGGGAGGAGGATCCAAATGCGGCCCCATGATATCGGGATGATCATGTTCCATGCGGAACGATGGGGCAGACCGCTGAGGTTCAGGCGAAGGAAATAGAGTGAGCTATTTGGTGGCAGTCCGGGACGAACCTCCGGCGGACTCCGTTTCCACATATTTGTCCTTCCACCCTTCTATCGGCCGGAATTGTCCCGTTTCTTCCCTCCCCTCCGGCTAGAAATATTGTAATTTTATAATGAATACGGGATGATTGTTCAGCGTGTCGGATTGGTATTCAACTTGCGATAAAACAAAATTCAGGGGTTGTCCTACCGGAGAGGGGATGCTCCCGAGAAGGCATGCTGACTGCGAGGAGCTCCATTGACCAATTGCTCTAGTGCGCCCCTTTCCCTGTCAGAGCTGAAGGAGATCATCGCCGCCGAGGGGATCATCGTCCATTTTCAGCAGATCCTGTCGACCCGCAATCATTCCGTCATCGGATGCGAGGGACTGATCCGCGGCCTGTCCCCGGACGGCCGCATCCTGCCGCCTCTGTCCCTGTTCGACGCCGCACGGCGCCACGGTCTCACTTTGGAGTTTGACCGTCTCTGCAGGGAAAAGGTCCTGGCCTCCTTCCGCAAACTCCTTGATTACAAAAAGAATTATCTGCTTTTCCTCAACCTGGAAACATCGTTTTTGTCGTCCGAGACCGTGGGATCGGGATACTTTCTCAATCAGGTCATTCGGAACGGAATCCCGCCCGCCAATATCGTGATCGAATTCGTGGAATCCCGGACAGCCGACACCGGCGCCCTGCTGTGGTTCGTGAAAGCATACGGTGAATGCGGATTCAACATCGCCCTGGATGACGTGGGAGCCGGACACTCCAACTTCGACCGTATTTCCCTCCTGCGGCCCAATATCATCAAGGTCGACCGCTCCATCATCAGCGGGGTCGCCGCTGACTACTTCAAACAGGAGATCTTCCGATCCCTCGCCAACCTGTCGCAGAGCATCGGTTCCCTGATCCTGGCCGAAGGAGTGGAAACGAGAGAGGAGGCCATCCGTTGCCTTGAGTACGGTGCGGATCTGTTTCAGGGCTACTACTTTGCCCGGCCCCGGGACCGCACCATTCTCGTTCCGGACGAGGCGGAACAGAAACTCACGGATGTCGCGAACGACTATAAAATCAAGTGCATCGATATGGTAAAGGCCCGCCGTCTGCAGAACAAGCTTTATCAGAAAGCGGCCCGGAGCGTCATTCGGAGGCTGGAGGGAAAGCCGCCGGCGGCATTTGAAGGTGAACTCAGGGAAGCCATGTCGCAATTCGACTTCATCGATGCGCTTTATGTCGTGGACGACGGGGGGATTCAGCAGACGGATACGGTCATGAAGGGATCCATCAACAGGAATGTCAATCCTCTGTTTCAGGCGGCCAGGAAGCATGAGGACCTTTCCTACAAGGAATACTATTTCCAGCTGATCAACACCGATCTGAAAAGATATACAACGGACCACTACATCTCCTTCGCCACGGGCAACCTGTGCATCACCTTGAGCCATCTGTTTCAGGGCAGTAACGGACATCGATATATCCTCTGCATGGATTTTCTGGCAGACGACCGTTCGATCTGATTTCTTCGGCTTTATTCAATGTCCGGCGCGCTATTTTTAAACCGCTCGGGTTGTCGTGCATCCAATTCCCCAAGAAAAATTTACAAAAGAATTCATCCTGAATATATATTTTACAATTCTTGACATACCACGGTCATTAATCTCAATAATTTTACTATTCTTATTGTTTTGTCTCCTTGACATGTACTTATAATTCTGTTGTTCTTCTTCTGCCTCCTTAAGAAAATTCTCACTGCACTAAATAATCAATAAATACGTCGCAGGATATTCAATCTGTCACTATTGATGCGAATAAAAAGTTCGCAGTCATTCGCCTGCCGATTGAGAACAGGGCTTTAAACAACTTTTATCCAGCTCTTAAGATACAAGTAAGCTGAAAAAGGATTTTGAAATAAAAATATTATGAAAAAAATACGCATATGGATTCTATCCCTGATTATTATTGTACCGCTGTTTGTCTATCTGGGGTGCAAACAGTATGATGCATTCAGGGCGGAAAGTAAGGTGAGGGCTGCCGTCAACAGTAACTACTGGCAGAACATGTATCATTCTTTCAGTAAATCCCAGAAAATGAATGGATCTGTCATTTTCGTGGGCGACAGCCTGACCGGGCTCTTCGATTTGTCCGTCTTTCAAAACCCTGCCGTGCTGAATCGCGGGATTTGCGGCGATTTCAGTTACGGCGTCCTCCAGCGCCTCGATGAGGTGATTCGCCACAACCCTTCGAAAATTTTCATCGAGATTGGAATCAACGACATCCGCGAAGAGGTTCCCCCGGTAACAACGCTCACCAACTACGAGGCGATCATTCAACGGCTGAAGAGCGGGCTTCCACATGCGGAAATCTTTGTCCAGAGCATTCTACCGACGGCCGACGGCCATCACAACGAATCTGCGCTGCAGTTGAATCAATCCCTGATGGAACTGAGCAGCCGCTACCATGTGGAGTTTATCGATCTCTATTCGCATTTCGTAACCGACGGCCTTCTCGATTCCGAGCTCACAACCGACGGGGTGCATTTGAGCGGGCGTGGCTATTCGATCTGGCATGACGTTGTTGCCGGTCATGTGACGACGCAGGGATACGTACTGCAATGACGCATTTCTCCTCATCGACTTGAGGTGCCGGAAAGATCGATATGGCGGACAGTTTACGATATTCCCGGAAGGACGGGCTTCAGGGGAGGCCCCAGGCCTGCCGGTGCCGCTCGTATTCGTGGCGGGGAAGCTGGATCAGGACGGGATTTGTCTCCGGCCGGAGGCGGCGGAGGATTTGCAGGAGGCTGGATTCATCGAGGGCCGTGCAGCCCGATGTCGGGCTGGACGGGTCGAGCCAGATGTGGAGAAAAATGCAGGAGCCGCGACCGGGCCGGGGTGGGTCGGCATTGTATTCGATGAGGGCGCCCCAGCGGTAGCGGTGGTCCGGGAGGACCATCTGTTCGGAGCTGTTCCAGTCCGGCCGGGCCGTTTCAAATTTCCTGGCCAGACGGTTGTAGTGGGCGGAATGGATATCGTCCACGCACTCCCAGCCTTCCCGGGAGGCGATGTAGGGAAGTTTGAGAAAGGCGGCCTCATCACCGGCGGCATAGCCGAAGGCGGTGCCGATGCGGAAAACGCCGGCGGGAGCCCGGCCGTCGCCTTCCTGTTTTCGCGGGTCCGCGGGGTTTGCCTCCCCGTCGAAGCCCGCGCCCCAGCCAAGTCCGCTGCGGCCTAGCAGGGCCGGCGCCGCCGCTGCGGCGGGCCGCCAGGTATCTCCCGGTCCTTCACGCTCGAAGAGCGTCAGTTCCGCCTGCGGACTGTCCCAGCCTTCCGCCACCACGAGGATGGCCTGGCGAGAAGAGGCGAGAGGGCCTTTACTGAGGGGCGCATCCGGTGCCGACTCGCCGGCCACTGTCAGGATCAGGAAAATCAGCAGTGCTGCCAGGGCTCTCGTACGGGCTGTTCGGGGCATGCGCTCCCTACATGAAGTTCCGGTGCTGGATGGCCTCGATGAAGCCCGTGGCGCCGGCGGAGATCTGGGCGGCGTTGGCCTCGTCCGTGTCGAGGTGCATGTCCATCCGGTACGTCGGATGAACGCGGACGAGGACGTCGCCGAAAATAAGTTCCCGGACGCCCTTGACCTTCACCATCACGACGTCCCGGTCTCGCAGCCCCAGGTTCAGAGCCTCCTCGGGGGACATGTGAATGTGGCGCTTTGCTGAAATCACGCCCTTCTCAAGCCGGACCGTGCCCTTCTCCCCTTCGATGACGATCCCCGGCGTGCCCTCCAGGTCTCCGGAATCGCGGATGGGTGCATCGATGCCGAGCTTGAACTGTTCGGTCCGGGAGACCTCCACCTGGGATTCCTTGCGCAGGGGGCCCAGAATGCGGACCTTCTCGATCCGCCCCTTGGGGCCGACGAGATTCACCGTCTCCACGGCGGCGAACTGGCCCGGCTGGCTCAGCTCCGTGCGCGGCGTCAGGTCCCCGCCGGGGCCGAAGAGAACATCGAAGTCCGCCCGGCAGAGATGGACGTGGTGGGCCGATGTGGACAGGGGGATGCCCCGGGAGCGGAATTTCTCGATGGTCTCCTGTGAGACCACCCGGCCGAGGGCATGGACGGTCTCCCGGGCGATCATCCGCTCCTCGTCCGCCGGTACGATCAGGACTCGCACCTTCGATTCGGGGTCGGAGATATCGGCGGGCTGCCCGCGGCCCGCCCTGGCCGTACGGTTCAGCTCGTCGGAAAGGTCGATGCCGAACGTTTCCAGTCCCTGGCATACCCGGGCCCGGATCTCCGGCGAGTTTTCCCCGATGCCGCCGGTGAAGATCAGGACGTCCAGCCCCCCCAGGGCGGCGACGTAGGATCCGATGTACTTCCGAAGGCGGTAGCAGAAGGCGCTGACAGCAAGCTTGCAGTGTGGATCCTCCGCCTCCGCCCCCTGCAGGACCTCCCGCATGTCGTTGCTTCTGCCGCTGATTCCCTTGAGGCCGCTCTCCTTGTTGAGCATCCGGTCCACCTCTTCGAGGGTCATGCCCCGGTGCCGCATCAGGTGAAGGATCGCCCCGGGATCGAGGTCCCCGGCCCGGGTGCCCATGATGAGCCCCTCCAGCGGCGTCATGCCCATGCTCGTGTCGATGCTCCGGCCGTGATCGATGGCGCAGACCGAGGCGCCGCTTCCCAGGTGGCAGGAGATGATCTTCAGTTCCCCGACGGGCCGCTTGAGAAAGGTCGCAGCGCTCATGGCGACGAAGCGGTGGTTCGTTCCATGGAACCCGTAGCGGCGGATCTGTTCCTCCTCGCCGACCGCGAAGGGAATGGCGTAGGTGGCGGCGGTATCGGGCATGGTCTGATGGAACGACGTATCGAAAACGGCCACCTGGGGGACTGCCGGCAGCAGCTTCTCCAGGGCCTCGATCCCTTCGATGTTGAACGGGTTGTGGAGAGGTGCGATGGGGATGTAGGAGCGGATGGCTTCCTTCACCTCGTCGCTGATGACGGTGGAGCTGGAGAACCGTTTTCCCCCATGGACGACCCGGTGTCCCACCGCATCGATCCCGTTCAGGGATCCCAGGGTCTTGATCTCGGGGTCCGTCAGCGCGCCGAGCATGACCGCGAGGGCGTCTCCGACCGTGGCGATCCCCGCGGCGGGCAGATCCTTCCGGGTCTCCGGGGTCCGTAAATGATGGACCGCCTCGCCGGAGCCGATCTTCTCAACGGCCCCTTCCAGGAGGGGGGCCGGTTTGGCCGTGTCGAAAAGCGAGTATTTCAGGGAGGAGCTGCCGCTGTTCACGACCAGGATCTTCATTGGTGCGGAAACGGAAGAGAAATTCAGGTCGTAAGGGTCGGTGTTTTCCCGCAGGGCGACGCAGGCCTTTTCCCGCTCCGCCAGGATCCGCTCGTCCGCGAGAAGTCGCCGGGTGATGATCTTGGTGATCTTCCCCAGGGTTTTGGGATTGGTCGCCACGACCCGGGAGACGATCTCCCGGGGGATGCGGAGGAGCTTCGACGACCAGCCGGAAACGACGCTGGCCATAGCCGGCTCTCCCGTCATGATGGACATCTCCCCGAGGACGGCCCCCCGCTCCAGGGCGGCGATGGGCTTTTCCGTACCGTCGGGGCAGGGGAGGGTGACCTCCACCTCCCCTTCGTAGACGATCCAGAGGTAGCGGCCGATCTCTCCCAGCCGGATAATCGGGGCGCCGTCCGTGAATTCCAGGTACTGGGCGTTTTCGGCCAGAAGGGCGATTTCGGTATCGGCCAGATCGGAAAGAATGTCGACACTCTTGAGAAACGGGGCAAGGTCCATGGCATCCGCTCCTTTCCCGGTTCGGGAGATCGGTCGGGGGTTTCCTGACGGCGCTGATTCCGAAGCCGGTGCAGCATGCGGAATCAGAGGATTCACAACGGCCTTTGTATAATATGTATCTATCGGAATTTCAAGAAGATAAAGGGTGTCGGGAATGCGCCGGACCTGTTTTTTGCCGTTTGGACCGTGAAAAAGGGGACGGAGTACCGATCCGTCCCCTTTTTCAAGATGTGTCGGGCCTGTTGCCCGATGTATGGCAAACCGTCTCTTTTTTGGGAGACTCTCCCGTCTTACAGGTAGTCCTTCTCGCTCATCTCCACGGCCCGGTCGATCTCCGCCTTCAGCGCGGAAGGCAGGCCCGGAATGTCGACGCTGAGAAAGCCCCGGACGATCGTCGCCGTGGCCTCGTCTTCCGTGAGGCCCCGGGACATCAGGTAGAGGATCTCCTCCTGGGCGATCTTGCCGACGGCGGCCTCATGGGACATCTCGACGCCGTCCACCTTTGCCTGGAGTTCCGGGATGGCGTGGATCAGGCCTCCCCGGAGCATCAGGCCCCGGCACTCCAGGTGGGCCTTTACGCCGGTCACCTCGCCGATCAGGTCTCCCCGGTTGATGATCCGCCCGCCGTTGGAGATGGCACGGGCGATGATCTCCGCCCTCGTCTCCGGGGCCTTCAGGAAGATCCGTCCCCCCACGTCCAGTTCCGAGCCGGGGCTTCCCACCAGGAGGCTGTAGAAGCGGGAAACGGCGCCCTTTCCCACCAGGTGGGTGGTTGGATACATCTGGAGGGAGCGGACCGGCTTCATGCAGATGTAGTTGTTCAGGAAGAGGCCGCCTTCCTCGACGACGCCCACGGACCGGGGCCGGACGCTCATCTCCTCCGCCCAGTTGTGGATCATGGTGAAGCTGAGTTTCGCGTTCTTCTTCACGAAGAATTCCGAGATGCCCACGTGAAGCCCCCGCTTGAGGGTCGGGGACGTGGCGCAGCCGGTAATGACGTGCAGTTCCGAGTCCTCCTCGGCGATGATCAGGTTATGGACGTACTGGCTGAGCCCCTCCTTGTGGATGTAGAGGCACGCCTGGACGGGGAGGGTGACCTTCGCCCCGGGGAGCGCCCGGATGACATAGCCGTCGTGGAGGTTCAGCTGGGCGCCGGCGGTGTACTTGTCGGCGTCGACGGCGACGAGCTTCCAGTAGTAATCCTTGATCCACTCCTTTTCCTTCAGGGCCTGCTTGATGGGGAGGACCTCCAGGCCGTCCTGGACGGAATGGGCATGGAGAACGCTCGTGTCCTTCTGGACGTACGTACCGGAGCGGCCCTCCTCCGTGGCGTCCACGCCGGACTCCAGGATTCGCTGCCGGTCGATCATGGGCAGCTTCGTCAGGTCTTCCAGGTAGCCGTGGTCCGTCGGCTCCGCCGAGAAGGCGGAGAGGTCGATATCGGGACCGAGGGCGGCCTTCTTCTCCGCGGCCTGCGCGGCCTTTTCGTTCATTATGTCGTGCATCGCACACACTCCTCGTATCCCGCCTGCTTGATGCAGTGGAAAATCTCCAGCGGATTGGTCTTGCAGCTCATCATGCCGTCATACAGGACCTGGCCCCTGTCCGCCGTGACGTAGTCGAGAATGAACCCGGTGTGGGTGATGATGAGGCCCATCTTGGTCCTCTGTCGCCGCCGGTCTTTCTGGGAGAGGTCGTCATCGATCCGGAAGTCCCGCTGGAGAAGGGTACTGATGGTGTTGCCGATGAGGGCGATGTTTTCCAGGTCCACGCCCGATTCGGGCTCGTCGAAGAGGAGGAGGTCCGCATCCTGGGCCATCAGCTGCAGCAGTTCGGAGCGCTTGATCTCGCCGCCGGAGAAGCCGGCATTGATGTCCCGGTCCAGGAAGTCCGTGAAGTTGACTTTTGCCGCCAGGGCCTCCACGTCCACGGCGCTGCGGCCGCAGATCCGGATCATCTGGCGGGTCTTGAGCCCGTGGATCGTGGGCGGCCGCTGGAAGGACATGCCGATTCCCAGGCGGGTCCGCTCGTTGACGGGCATGTGGGTGATGTCCACGCCCTTGAATTCGATCTTCCCGGCGGTCACCCGGTACTGGGGGTAGCCGAGAATGGTCATGAGGAGCGTCGTTTTGCCGGACCCGTTGGGTCCGAATAGGATGTGGGTTTCGCCGGGCTTGATCTCGAGGTCGATGTGCCGGAGGACTTCCCGGTCGCCGATGCTCACCTGCAGATCTTCAATTTTCAGCATGGCCGCCTCCTGCCGCCTTTCCTTTGCATCCCCCGTTTTCCAGGGGTAAGGCCGTATGGATTCGTCTTTCTTTCGGCGCAACCGGTCCCGCCGCCGAGGGATGGTTACAAGGTAGTCCTCACCGGGCGATTGTCAACACGGGGAGCGGGGGACGGATTTGAGATCCGCCCCCTTTCCCATTTTCTCAGGCGACGAGTTCCTCAATGACCTCACGGACGGTCTTGATGTCCCGGATGAGGGCCGCCACCTGGCCGGCCCCGGCGGGGAACAGATCAAGGTCCCCGGCAAGCCACCCCTTCGGGGCGTTGAAGAGGTTGTAGCGCTCCGGGAGCTTGATGTTGGGGTCGCTCATTTCCTCCTTGAGTTTGGGATTCTGAATCACCCGCATGTTCATGTTCCCCAGGTTGAGGAGCACCGTGCCGCCGTCCTCGCATTTCAGGATGGCCTCCTTCCAGACGGCCGGCGCGGGGCTTTCCTGTGTCGCGATGAGGCGCGTTCCAATCTGCACCCCCTGGGCGCCCAGGGCCAGGGCCGCCCGGTATCCGCGGCGGTCGGCGATCCCGCCGGCGGCGACGATGGGGACCCTCACCGCGTCGGCTATAAGGGGAACGAGAACCATCGTCGAAGACTCGGAGCCGGTGGACCGCAGCCCCCCCGATTCGGAGCCGGAGACGACGAGGCCGTCGGCGCCAGCCTCGATGGCTTTGACCGCTGTGCTCAGAGAGAGCAGTACATGGAGGCCCTTCATGCCGTGGGCGTGGATCTGGGGGTAGAGGGCCTTCGGCGACCCCGCCGAGGTGGTCACCGTCTTCACGCCCGCCTCGGCAAGGATCTCCAGGATCTTCGGGTTTTCCTGGTTCATGACCATCAGGTTTGCCCCAAACGGCTTGTCCGTGAGGCTGCGGACGCCTGCAACGAGTCGCTTTGCGTCTTCCCTGTTGCTGAAGCCGAGGGCCAGCATTCCAAAAGCGCCGGCCTCACTGACGGCAGCGACGTAATCCGGGGCGTTGAGGGCGGCAATGGGGCCTTGAATGACGGGATGACGGCAGCCGAGCATTCCAAGAAGTTCGGACATGGTGGATCTCCTTTCGATGAGTTCAACCGGGGCGGGATGCCCCGTGGTGTTCGCGGCGCTTTGCAGGGACGGAAGCGGATTTCCTGGGCCCTGAGGCTTCCGTCCGGAGGGCGTTTCCCCAGGGTCCGAGGGACGCAGGAAATCTATTCCTCCCAGCGGATGGCCTGGCGTGGACAACCCAGCACGGCACGCGCGACGGCCTCCCGATGACGGTCCGGCTCCTTCACTTCGAAGACCGGTCTCAGGTAAAGACCCCACTGGCTGAAGACTTCGAAACACGTCTCGATGCAGCGTTCACATCCGTTGCAGGACTTTGGATCAATGACGATCCGCATGAATTCCTCTTCCGCCCGCTATTTTCCGGATAGATTCTGGACGAGTTCCGGCAGGCCTGCCAGCAGGTCTTCCTCTTGCCCCTCACGGCAGCGGAGCGACGCCGCGGCCATGATTCCTGCGGTCTCGAGATCCGTCCGCCGGGCCTGCAGGACGAGCAGGTTCCCAAGGGGTGCAAGCCTGCCGGAAACGCTCTGGTTCGCGGCCAGCCACTTCCCGAGACGCAGGGCCTTGCCTTCCTCCAGAAGGCCGGATTCTCCCAGTTTCATCTCGTCCATGGCCCGCTTGAGATCCTGGCGGTTGACGATGGTGAATCGGCCGGACCGGTGGAATTCCTCCCGGAGGGCCTCCGTGACGATCAGGCTCGCCACGCGCAGGCGCTCCGTCGTGTCCAGGTCGTACACGACCACCCTCGGTTTTCCCGATATTTCCGGTTCCGGTTCCAGAGCTTCCGGTTCCTCCGGCGGCTCTTCATCCGTGGGAGGGGCGACGCGAGCCGGCTCCCGCGGCAGCGGTTCCACCGGCGCCAGGCGACCTTTGCGGACAGCCACAGCCAGCATGTCACCCTTGGCCTGGGTGAAAATCTTTTGGAAGGATTGGCGGACGATTTGGCGGAAATCCCCCTTGACCAGCTGCGCTGCGTGGTCCATGAATTCGAACTTCTTCCCCGACTGCAGGTTGAACAGGATCATCTGCCAGTATTTCATGCCCGCGTATCCGCGCTCCGTTATGAGAACGTAGTCGGCATGAAGCGCCCGTCCCACCTTACGGGCGAGTTCCCAGTCATTCTGCCGCCACCGGTGAGGGGCGATTTCCTGATCGCCCAGAACGGCGCGGACCTGGGGCCAGGGCGCGACTTCGTAAATTCCCGTTTCATTCAGGATTTTCTGCACCCTGCGGAAGGTGGCTTGTGAAAACTCTTCCTGGGACTTGTTGAAATGTCCTCTGGTGCCGGTGCCGGAGGGATGAACGGTGACGGGCTGGACATAGACGCGGAGTTTTGCCGTGGGGGCGGGGGGAGGGATCGTCCCGACGCGGACCTGGGCGCACCCCGCCAGGAGCCCGAGCAGGGCGAGAAGCATGATGGCCGATACCGGACAGGTGCTCCTCACGTTTTCCTCCATCGTCACGGGGGAAACAGCGGATCACAATGGTTCACACGACGCTCCGGAAGGCCGGATGGCCGTTCGCCGTGGTCAGCCGCAAAAAGACGGGAGCCGCGGCCGATTGCCCGGCATTATAAAGCGGTTTTCCTGGAAGATCAACAGAGAGGGATCCGCTCAGGGATAAAAAGGCTCCGGAGCCTTTTCCTTGAGGTAGGCCTCCGAGATGATACGCCAGCGGTCGGGGCCGCCTTTCCGGTAGAGGGCGATGCGGGTCTCGCCGTTGACGGTCTCGATTACTGCAAAGGAAGGCGGAATGGAAGCGCCGCGATACTGGTCTCCCGGGTTCAGGATGAGCGTGTCTCCGGCCATGTCCAGTAGGGCCTGGTGGGTGTGGCCGAAGAAAACCCCCCGGGCTTTGCGCTTCCTGGCCATCTTTGCCAGTTCGGCAAGGGTTTCCCTCCAGACGGACGGCGGATGATATGGATTCATGTCGAGTTGGAAGCCGTGGAGGAGCAGGTAGGACCGGCCGTCGAGGTCCATGACCTCCATGTCGGGGTAGTTGCTGCCGTAATCCTCATTTCCGTGGATGCCGTGAAACGGGATTCCCATCTCGTCGGCAATCGCCTGCCCGTCGAGCACCCCGTCACCGAGATGGATCAGGCCGTCGAATGGGCCATAACGGCCGATGGCGTCCCGGAGATCCTTCCGGTTGCCGTGAGTATCGGAGACAACGAGGTAACGCATGAGTATCCGGGTTTCCGTATTTTCCTCGGGAATGCAAAAGGCATGGAACATGAGGTCCCGGCCCCGATGGGGCGGGACCTCACGAGAAAAGGCAATACTAGAAAAGGAGACAGGTTGTCAAGAAGAGCGGGTGTTTCTTTGCCGATTGAGCGGCAAAAAGCCGACGCGGTATCCCGACGGGTGCCGGGACGGCAAACGCCTGCTCCTTTCCCTCCTGCCGCCCGCAGCAGGATAGGGATAAAGCCGCGCTAGAATTGCATGACCTTGCTGACGATCTCTTTCATGATCTCCGTCGTGCCGCCGCCGATGCTCAGGATCCGGGAATCCCGGTAGAGCCGCTCCACCAGGTACTCCCGCGTGTAGCCGTATCCGCCGTGGATCTGGACGGCGTCGAAGACGACCTTGTCGCAGACCTCGCAGGCGAAGTTCTTCGCCATGGAGACATCCCGGAGGCAGTCGATTCCCGCCTGCATCTTCGCGGCGACGCGATAGTTGTATTCCTTGGCCACGGAGACTTTCGTCGCCATGTCCACGAGCTTGTGGCGGGTCACCTGGAATCCGGAAAGGGTTTTCCCGAAGGCCTCCCGGGTCTTGGCGTACTTGATCGATTCCTCCAGGGCCAGTTCCGCCGTGGCGTGGGCCATCACCGCCAGGGCGAGGCGCTCGTTCTGGAAGTTCGCCATGATGCCGTAGAATCCCATTCCCTCGCCGCCCAGGAGGTTTTCCGCCGGGACGCGGCAGTCCTCGAAGGAGAGCTCCGCGGTGTCGGAGGCGTTCCAGCCCATCTTGCGGATCTTCTTGGCCACGGAGAAACCGGGAGTGGAAGAGTCGACGACGAGCAGGCTGATCCCCTTGAAACCGGACCCGCCGGTCCGAACCGCCGTGGTGATGAAGTTGGCACGGCAGCCGCTGGTAATGAAGGTCTTGGCGCCGTTGACGATGTAGTGATCCCCGTCCCGGACGGCCCGGGTGCGGATGTTCGCCACGTCGGAGCCGGCGTCGGGTTCCGTGATTCCCAGGGCGGCGATCTTCCGTCCGCTGAATACGGGCGGCAGGAATCGCTGCTTCTGCTCTTCCGTTCCCATGTGCAGAATGGGGGGACAGGCGATGGCATAGCTCCCCAGGCCCGACACGAGGCCGATGGAGCCGCAACGGCAGATCTCCTCCGTGTAGGCGACATGCATGAACTTGTCGCAGGGGATGCCGCCGTAGGCCTCCGGGAAGTCGAGGCCCATCAGGCCCGCCTCGGCGGCCTTGCCGTAGAGCTCCACGGGGAAGATCTCCGCATCCTCCCAGTGCTCGATGTGGGGTTTGATCTCTTTTTCCACGAACTTCCGGACGGTGGCCCGGAAGATCTGGTGGTCTTCGGTGAAATATTCCTGGTACATGAATAAGCCTCCTTTTGGCTGTCGATGGCGGTCGGTAAGGAAAAGAAAGGGGACAGATTTCAAATCCGCCCCCTTTCCTGTGTCGTTGTTATGCCTTCGCGAACTTTTCCCGCAGGATGTTCTTCAGGATCTTGCCACTCGGATTCCGCGGCAGGGCGTCCGTGAAGATGATTTTTTTCGGGACTTTGTAACCCGCCAGCTCATTCTTGCAGAAATCGACGACTTCCTTTTCGTCCAGGGATTGCCCCGGACGCGGGACGATGACGGCGGTGACGATTTCGGACCAGCGGTCGTCGGGCATGCCGATGACGGCCACGTCGGCCACCTTGGCGTGCTTGAACAGGGTCGCTTCCACTTCCTGCGAAGAGACGTTTTCTCCGCCCGTTTTGATGATGTCCTTGGCCCGGTCGACGAAGTAGACGAACCCCTCGTGATCCATCCGGACCATGTCGCCCGTGTGATGCCAGCCACCCCGGAAGGTGTGGGCCGTTTTTTCCTCTTCCCTGTAATAACCCAGCATGACGGAGGGGCCCCGGGCCACCAGTTCCCCCGTCTCCCCCCGGGGGACCTCGCAGTTGTCGGGACCGAATACCTTCAGTTCGAGGGGCAGGTGGGACCGGCCGATCGAATCCGGCCGCTTCGCCATGTCCCGGTGCTGGAGGCAGGCTCCCAGCGGGCTCATTTCGGTCTGTCCGTAGTAGTTCATGAATTCCGTATCGGGGAGAAGTTTCCGCCAGCGGTCCAGGACGGCCGGAGGCGCAAGGGCTCCGAAGACGATGCACATCCGGAGGGAGCTCAGGTCGTAGCTTTCGAAGTCCGGCACCATGGGCAGGTAGAGATACAGGGCGGGCGGCCAGATCCAGTACGTGATCTTTTCCTCCTGGGTAAGCTTGAGGATCTCCACTGGATCCGGGGCGTACTCCATCACGTAGAGGGCGCCCGTGGCGAAGCTGGCGATGCACAGGTACATGGCCGCCACGTGGTACAGGGGAATGCCGCCGATGAGGACGTCTTTCTCCGTGACCTTCAGGTCGGCCAACGCGCTCAGAAGGACCATATAGAAGTTCAGGTGCGAGTTGAGGACGCCCTTGGGCGCCGCTTCCGTTCCGGAGGTATACAGGAGAATGGCCGGGTCGTCGTAGTCGATCTCCGCCTCCGGTTCCGTGACGGGGTTCGAGTCGCTCCAGAGGTCCTCGATATTCATCCAGCCTGTCGGGATGTCCTTATCCCCCAACTTGATGCATCCGAAAACATCGACGCTTTTCAACTCGTCCTTCACGCTGCCGAGCTGGGGGATCAGGGCGTCCTCAACGAAGAAGACCTTCGGTTCCGAGTGGTTGATGATGTACTTGATCTCGTCTCCCTTGAGCATGAAGTTCAGGGGAGTGATGATGGCCCCCAGCTTCATGAGAGCCCACCAGTAAATGACATAATGATCGCAGTTGTGGGACAGGATCGCCGCCCGGTCTCCCTTTTTGATGCCGAGCCCTGCCAGGCCGTGGGCGCAGCGGTTGACGGCCTCGTTCAGTTCCCGATACGTGTAGCTCCGGTCCCGGAAGCGAAGGATCCGGCGGTTGGGATGGCGTGCCGTTGAGCGGACCAGAATATCGCCGACGCTGGTTCTGCGGATGACATTCCTCTGATACGACGCAAGAGAATTCATGAAAAAAAACCTCCTTTTCGCCGAACTTCCCCGGACAGGGTGCATTCACCCCCCGGGAAAGCGTTATCTGGGGTTGAGGAACGGAGGCAGGGGCCCCGGCGGGGCCCCTCCTCATTCTGGTGTGACAGGTTGAATGGAACTGCCGGTCAGGCAGGTTTGTAGCGGTTCAGGCTGTCCCGGGCGATGAAGGCGCGCTGCATCTCCGAGGTGCCGTAGGCGAGCTCGGCGAAGCGGGCGTCCCGGTACAGGCGCTCCACGGCGGGCCCCTTGACGTAGCCGTGGC